>CAZVYV010000090.1:0-2366 GCA_964630985.1 uncultured Occallatibacter sp. | reverse complement strand
GCTGGAGACGCGTACAAGCAGACTCAGGACGCATTGAGCCGGTGGCTTGATGAATTGCCGGTCCACTGATCCCGCCGCACGCCGTCGAACAAAGCAAAAATCCTACCGCACGATGTCGCGATGCAGCGCCTTCACCTGGTAGCCCGCCCTGCGGAGCCGTTTGCCGAGTTCTTCGGCCATCATCACGCTGCGGTGCTGGCCGCCCGTGCAGCCGAAGGCGACGGTAAGGTAGCTCTTCCCTTCCTTAACGTAATGAGGGAGCAGGTAGAGCATGAGCTTAGTCACGCGATTGAGAAACTCCTTCGATTGCGGAAATCCGCGAACGTAGGCGGCGACTTTTGGATCGAGTCCAGTCTTTCTGCGGAACTCCGGCACGAAATGAGGGTTGGGCAGGAAGCGTACGTCGAAGACCATGTCGGCGTCGAGGGGCACTCCGTTCTTGAAACCAAAACTGAGGCAGGAGACAAGCAGGCGTTTGGTTTGCTTCTCGTGGCCGAAGCGGGCATGAATGTCGGCGCGCAATTCGTGGACGTTGAAATTGGAGGTGTCAATCAGCGTGTCAGCAACGTTTCGAATGGGATCGAGCAGTTGGCGCTCCTCAACGATGGAGCGCCAGACCGTCTCCGACTGACCGAGCGGATGGGGCCGGCGAGTCTCAGAGTATCGGCGGACGAGTACAGCGTCCTGAGCGTCGAGATACACCACACGAATTTGAACCAGTTTCTTGATGCTCTTGAGAATTTCCGGCAGGCGGTCGAGAGTCGCGCCCTCGCGAACGTCCATGACAACGGCAGCCCGTTCCACTTCGGTAGACTTGCCGACGATTGCGGCGAACTGCGGCAGCAGCTCGAGGGGCAGATTGTCGACACAGTGGAATCCAAGATCCTCAAAGGCCTTGAGGGCTGAAGCTTTGCCCGCGCCTGAAATTCCGGTCAGGATGATGAGTTGCTTCGCCGGCTTTTTCTTGTCGGTCGCTGGCCGCGATCTAGGCGAGGGTCGCGAGAGTCTCGGGGGCGTCATTGGTTTCAATGCTACACCGGAAATCAAACCCCAAAAAAATGGCCTTCGAGCCAAACCGCAACGGAATCAGATTCCGGGCGCAACCGCCCAGTAGCCGGCCTCGGCCAGCGCGAGGGCGCGCTCCGCATCCAGGGGCTCGGAAAACAGAGGGCCCTGGCCCAAAGCGCATCCCATGCGGGAAAGTGCCGCGAGCTGTTGCGAGGTTTCAATTCCCTGCGCCACGATTTGCAGGCCCAGCGTATTGCAGAGGCGAATGAGCGATTCAAGCACAGCCAATTGCCGGCCCGATGAAAGCGCAGCCGCAGTGAGCCTTGGAGCAAGTTTGACCATGCCCACGGGAAGGTGGATGAGGTGATTCAAGGGCGCCAGAATGCCGCCAAAATCGTCGATGGCTACGCGTACCTGCCAATCGGCCAGGCGCTGTAGAATCGCGACCGCCGAGTCGGGGTCTTCGTTGAATGCGCTTTCTGGCGCTTCAAAAAAAACGCGCGACGGGTCCGCTCCGCTCGCAGCGAGGGCTTTCATCAAATGCGCGATCAGGTCAGGATGATAGAGCTGGCGGTGCGTCAGATTGACGGTGACGATCAAATCCTGCTCGGGCAGGCGATCGCTCAAAACGCGCAGCTCGGCGCACGCGGTGTCAAGCGCCTCGCGCCCCATAAGAATCGAAAGAGTGCTGTCTTCAGTCACCGCAATGAGATCGCTGAAGTTATCCACGACACCGTCGGCTCGGCGCAGGTTGAGGAGTGACTCGAATCCCTCGATCATTCCGCCCACAAGGCGGTAGATCGGCTGATACTGAAAGACAAAGTGTCGCTTGTTCACAGCTGTTCGCAGCTCGCGCTCCCGCTCCTGATGGCTGGTGACTGAGATCTCGAGGTGCTTGTCAAAGATTTCGTAGCGGCCGCCCCCGGCCTGCTTGGCGCGGTACATGGCAAAGTCCGCGTCGCGGAGCAGAAGGTCGGAGGATAGGTGATCGGGCCCGGCCACGGCGGCGCCGATGCTGGCGCCGGCGCGAACCTCACGGCCAAAGACTTCGAATGGCCGCTCCATCTCCTGCAGAATGCGGTTGGCCACCACTTCAAGATCGTACGGAGAGACAATGTTATCGACCAATACAGCAAACTCGTCTCCGCCAAGTCGCGCAGCAGAGTCCTGCGGACGCAGGCAAGCGCGTAGGCGGCTGGCAACGGCGATGAGCAACGCGTCGCCGGCGGCGTGGCCAAGACCGTCATTGACTTGCTTAAATTCGTCGAGGTCAATATAGAGAACCCCGCAACCCTGGCCGGGATCGCGCAGGCGGCGGTTGAGCGTGAGGTTGACGTGGTCAAGAAACAGAGCACGAT
>CAZVYV010000089.1:0-10048 GCA_964630985.1 uncultured Occallatibacter sp. | reverse complement strand
CGGAGTTTTGAGCGCACCTGGTACGGCGGACGCGACGCCCAGGCTTCCGACTTCAACGCCGCCCTGGAGCAGGCCGCGGCACTGGGGGTGGCGGCGGAATGAAGCTGCTCACCTCATTTATCGTCAAGAACTACGACTGGTTGATCATTCTTGCTTGCGTCCTGACGTGGGCCATTGCTCGCGTGATTCAGCGCCGAAGGAAACCTCGCGGTCGAGCGGAAAGTTTAAGCGGGATCAAGCTCTTCCCTTCACTCGACGCGAAGGACCGCAAGCTGCTCACCGGCTGCATGATCGCGGTGATTGTTCTTGCATTTGTGACTGCATTCCTGTCGCGCAACGATAACAACGACGACAACCCCGTGCCCAGCTCGTACCTGACTGGCAAGCACGGCGCGCGCGCAGCCTACGACATGCTGCAAGCAAGCGGCTACAACGTGCAGCGATGGGAGCAGCCGTTGAGCGATCTGGCCGAACGCGCCGACAGCCAGACCGTTGTCATTTTTGCCGATCCCGACCAGGGCGACGTCGCGGCGGAGGATCTGAAAGCGGTGCGGGACATCGTGGCCAAGGGCGGCCGCATCCTTGTTACGGGATGGTCGGGCGGACTGATTGCGCCCGACGGAAACGCCCAGCCGCCGACGCAGTTTCAGGTGGAGTGCAAGCTCACTCCGCAGGGACTCGATCCGCTTGCCGGCGCCGGCGAAGTGTGGATGGTTCCTGCAGCCAGTTGGGGATTCGAACACCCGCTCGACCGGGTGCAATACAACTGCGCGGACGCTCCGGCGGTTGTGGAGTACTCCGAAGGCAAAGGCGATGTGATTTGGTGGGCAAGCTCCACACCCATCGAAAACAGCACCATCAGCCGCGCCGACAACCTGAACCTCTTTCTGAAAGTGCTTGGCTCGCGCGAAGAACACCACATCTACTGGGATGAGTCGCTGCACGGCGAAACCCGCACGGAGTGGTTCTACGCGAATGGACCGGCGATCTGGCTTCTGCGTGGCGCGCTGGTTGCGATCGGGCTGCTGATCCTCTTCAGCTTTAGCCGGCGTCGCGGGCCAGTGCGTGACCTGCCTGCTCCGGTGCGCGCTTCGCCCGTCGAATTCCTCGAGGCGCTGGGCTCGCTCTATGCTGAGGCGCGGGCCTCAGCGACTGCGGTTGATCTCGCTTTTGAGCGCTTCCGCCGCCGTATGGGCGATCTATGCGGGCTGAAGGGCGCAAAGATGAGCGCGGAAGAGTTGGCGAAGGCGCTGCGTCGACGCTTCCCGCAGGCTTCACCGGAACTCGAGAAAGATCTGGCTGATTGCGAAGAGGCTGCGACCAACGACAAGCTGCCGCCGAAAAGCGCACTGGCGCTGGTGCAGGCGCTGAACCGGCACAGCGAATTGCTGACCGCCGCATCGCGCGCAGGCTCGGGTCATCGATGAAGATGAAAAAGGGGAGAATGAAACGCGCGCGAAAGATCAAAACATTGAAGCAGAAAGCAAGGAGATCGGAATGACCGAGGAAACGAATCTGGGACAAGGCTCGCAGGCGCCAGCGACGGCGCTGCCGGCGACGCAGCAACTTCTGGCCGCATCGCGCTCGGAGCTGGGGCGCGTGATCGCGGGACAAAGCGAAGTGATCGGCGAGGTTCTTGTCGCTGTGTTGACGCAGGGCCATGCACTGCTTGAAGGCGTGCCGGGCATTGCGAAAACGCTCATCGTCAAATCGGTGGGGCGGCTGCTCGGCCTTGGCTTCCAGCGCGTGCAGGGCACGCCGGACCTGATGCCGGCCGACATTCTGGGCACCACAATGTTTCGGCCGGGCACGGACACCTTCACCTTCCACGCCGGGCCGGTTTTTACCGACCTGCTTCTGGTCGACGAGATCAATCGCATGCCTCCGCGCACGCAGGCCGCGCTGCTCGAATGTATGGAAGAGCGCCAGGTAACGAGCGACGGAGTCCAACGTCCGCTTCCGCCATGGTTCACCGTCTTCGCAACTGAAAACCCCATCGACTTCGAAGGCACCTATCCGCTGCCAGAGGCGCAGCTCGATCGCTTCCTGCTCAAAATCAAAGTGGGCTACCCGGCTCCGGATGACGAACGGCTGATGCTCGAGCGCCATCACGGCGCCACTAGCGGGAACCTGCTTGAAGACGCGAAGATTCAGCCGCTGTCTGTCCAGCTACTTGCCGCTGCGCGCGATGAAATTCGCGCCATCCGCGTGGAGAACGATCTTTACGGCTACATTCTCGATCTCGTTCGCCGCACGCGCGAGTGGCCGATGCTGGCGCTGGGCGCGAGTCCCCGCGCGGCCATCTGCCTGCTGCGCGTGGCGCAAGCCTTTGCGGCCTTTGAAGACCGCGACTACATCATTCCCGATGACGTGAAGCGTGCCGTCCTGCCTGTGCTGCGCCATCGCATCCTTCTCAAGCCCGAGGCGGAGCTGGAGGGCTTCGATCCGGATCGCGTGCTCAACGACGTTGTGGCCGCGGTTGCGGTGCCGCGCGGATGATCTCCTCCTCCCTCCATCCCGAGCCGGTTCGCGCCGCCTGCAAGCCGCGCGGCCGCCTCGCGTTTGGCCTTACGCAGCGCACCATCTGGCTGCTTGCCGCCGGTCTTTTGCTCGCGCTGCCGGGATTCTTCCGGCCCACGTGGGGATACGGCATGCTCGCATGGGATGCGCTGGTGTTGCTCGCAGTTCTCCTCGATGGATTGCGATTGCCGCCTGCGCAACAGATCACGATCGAACGCTCCTGGAGTAATGTGCCGTCGCTCGACAGTGAAACCGAAATCCAACTCGCAGTCGAGCAAAGCGCCGAGACCATACTCGAGTGCCACCTGGTTGACGACTTGCCCGACGCGTTGGTGGCCGCGCCCGCCACGCACTTCCTGCGCGCGTTTCCCCGCGTGCGCGCAACGCTTCGTTACAAGATCGAGCCGCGCGAGCGCGGTGATGTTCGCGCCGGTCAAGTCTACGTTCGCTATGCTTCGCCGCTCGGGCTGGTGGAGCGCTGGGCCATGGCCCCTCTCGAACAGCCGGTGCGCGTCTATCCGGCGCTGCGCCAGGGCGAGGATCAGGAGATCTTCCTCGCCCGCGGCCGCCAGATCGATCTCCAGCTACGGCGCGCGCGCGAGCGCGGACTGGGCCGCGATTTCGAGAGCCTCCGCGAATATCTCGAAGGCGACGATCTGCGCGACGTATGCTGGACGGCGACCGCGCGCCGCGGCCAGTTGGTCACGCGCCGCTATCAGACTGAGCGCAGCCAGGCGGTTTGGATCGTGCTCGACGCCGGGCGGCTGCTGCGCGGCAGAATTCTCAGCGACGACGAAACGGAGCGCCGCGGCCACTCCAAACTCGACTACGCCTGCTCAACCGCCGTGGCGCTCGCGCAACTGGCTCTCTTCTCCGGCGATCGCGTGGGCCTCCTCGTCTACGGACAGCATGTGCAGCAGCGCGTGCTTCCCGGCCGCGGCCATGCGCATCTGCGGCAAATTGTCGAGGCGCTCGCGCAGGCTCGCGCCGAACTGAGCGAAGCCGATCATCTTCGCGCCACGGCCACGCTCAATCGCTGGCAGCCGCGTCGCGCGCTGATCCTCTGGATCACCGATCTCGCCGAAACTGCCATGCGCCCTGAAGTCATCGACGGCGCCATGCAGTTGCTTCGTCGCCACGTGCTGCTCTTCGTTGCAATGGCCCAGCCTGACGTTGCGAATATCGCCAACGCACGGCCCAAGAACGTGGAAGAAATGTTTCGCGCATCCGCTGCGCAGGAACTGACCACGCGGCGCGAGTTGCTGCTCGCGCGCTTGCGCGACCAGGGTGCGCTCACTCTCGATCTTGATCCCTCGCAGGTCACTTCCGCCGTGCTCAATCAATACTTGAAGGTCAAAGAACGGGCGATGGTGTAGAGCAGAGTTTTTCGAAACAAACCCTTATTCATGTTCAAGATGCGGTCGTTTTTTGCGTGGTTCCAAATCTGCGTCTTGAATTGTTGATTCTAAAGGGATTGTTTGCCGCAAATTCGGCCTAATTCGATGCCATTTGCCGACTTTTCTGAAGTCGATTTACTGATTCTAAACGAGTTAAGTGGCGAAAATTTAGCGAAAAACGGCTTATTTTTTTTATTTAATTATTTTTGCCCTCTGAAGAGACAGCGGAGTTGGCGATGTCAGCGGGGCTAGCTGAGCTTGCGGGACCGTTTGTACGTCAGCCGATTCGAGATGTTCCGGATGAATTCTCATACACATTCAAGTGTAAAGATTTGGCGGAAATAATCGGCAAACTTGGGGAATGTTTTTTGCGAATGTTTTCAATGAATTACGACGAAGTTCGCGAATCGATGGCTTGACGGTCGGCGAGCCTGTTCTTTCTCGGGAGTATCAGGAAAGACGATTGGAGCAAAATATCACCGGGTGATTTGTCCCGATAGACGCTTGATTTTGGATTCGAGATCCGGAATGTAGCTTGACTGTGCATCGGGCTCCAGATGCTGAGCGATTCTGATGGCGGCCTGCCACGCGCTCGCGGCTAACTGTTTCTCACCGGACGCGGCGGCGGCATCGCCCAGCGCTGTTTCGGCAAAAAGATTCTCGGGTGCGATAACGACCGCTTCACGAGCCAGGACGAGTGCTGGTCCTGGTTGCTTTTTTTCGAGGTACGTTTCACTCTGCTGCGCAAGTGATACAGCGGAGATCTCAGGTACGGCGAAGGTGCCCTGGTAGACGAATACGGAGTCATCAATCGTCAGATCGGGATGCAGCGACTGAAACGATCTGTAGGGATTGACCTGGGCGCTGGGCCATTCACACCCACTGAGGTCTCCGGCGCTGATCACAACGGCTCCGGTGATCGAGGGAGGAATGACGTCCGCGCCACCGAGGTACATCGTATCTAAGGTGGGGAGTGCGTGGCAGCGAATACCGTACACGCCCGGATCGATCTCGGGCCGTGCGAAGTACGCGAACCAGCACTCCTGATCGGGGTGACGGTCCTGCCACTGCTTCACTTGAAAAAGCTGTTGACCCCAGTCGACGTTGGCGTCGCTCAGCAGATTGTGTAAATTATGGGGCCCGCCCCAGGCTTCGTTGGCATAAGCAATCTCATTGGGAAATACGAGAAGGCTGGAGACGATGTGGGCTGCAATTAGGCCAGAACAGATGACCGCCCAACGACGGTCCCTACCGGCGAGTGTGACCGCGGCGGCAGCGGCGAAGATGATAACAAAGGCATACATGGGCAGGAGGTGCCGTACGCCGATGTTCATGCCCGCCATCATCGCCACAGCAAGATATAGGACAGGTGGGACAAGGGTATAAACCAACTCGCGGCGTCTCGTGAGCTTGCCTGTGACGGTTGCGAATGCGGCGAGAACAATGAGAAGAAGCAGCCCGAGCGTCGTCTTGATCAGAATCACAATAGGAAAGTAATCCCACTGGCCGTGCGCATAAACCTTCCCTAAAAGGTAGGTAGAATAGGCAACCGCCATGAGTTTCACATCGATGAGTCCGACCAGATACGATTCAGGCAAAAGGTGGAGGCGACCCACTGCGATCACGCAGGCAGATTCGAAATGCGGCAGAGGCGCCGCATAATCTGGGACCGAAGTGCTGAACGCCATACCGGCAGGACGTGCGGCGTAGCGAAATCCGTAAAAACACCAAAGCACGAGGACGCTAAGGACGACGATTGCGAAAAAGCCGCCAGTGAGTCGAAGTGCTGTTCGTTTGCGCTCGGCGCCTGGAGCCGTGAGCACCTCCCATGCGATCAGAGAAATGAACATGGGGCCGACCAGAATGCCGGAATGCTTGGTTGCGAGCAGCAGACCTGTTGCTAGGCTGACGAGGAGCAGGCGAATAAGCGTTGGCCGGGTAGCGAAGCGGTAGAAGGTCCAAATTGCTGCGACAAAGAAGCACGACACTCCGATATCGGTTGTAACAAGGGCAGAGTGTGCAAGAACGTTGGGATCAAAAACCAGGAGAGTAAGAGCAATAAGACCGGCCGCGTCGCCAAACCACTCCCGAGCCGCCAGAAACACGAGGACGCACAATCCGAGTGCAAGCAGCTCCGCGCTCGCCCGCATCTTGAAGACGAGATGCTGTCTGTCTCCGTCATTGCGAGCCAGCCAGTCACGGCCATTGAGATACGCTTCATTTTTGAAAAACTGATGATCCATAGGTGGTGGAATCCACAAATGGTCCCAGAGGATGGGAACGGTCGCGAGAAGCTTGACTAGGGGCGGGTGCTCAGGGTTTAGCCCATAATCTGCCGCTTTCCACATCATGTAGCCCGCGAACATGTGGTCGTCTTCATCAAAAGTAAGCGATTCTCGATGCACCATGGTCAGCGCCAGGGTTGCTTGAATCACGAGGAGAGTTCCCGCCGTGAGCCAGAAGTATTTTGGGTGATGATTGGTCACGAGCCTATTGTAGAGATCGCGAGCCGTTTGAGATTAGTCACCAGAAACGCCGCTGCGCCCTAGAATCGAGTTGTGCCTGGATTATCGGCAATGCGCGCGCATCACTTTGTCGCCGTCGCTTTGTTTTTTTCTTTGAGCGTGGGGGTCGCCGCGCTGGCGCAGAGCAGGATGCAGCATCCAAGTTTCGAGATCCTGACACATCGCATGGATGTTGACGTGGATGGTGCGCCGAACGCCTACGGTCCGGTGGACAAGGAGACGCTCGACGTTCTGCTCGATGCGCATTATCTGAACCGCGCGGACGAGCCGGTCGTCGGCTATCTGACGGACGAGCACGGACGGCCGCTTTTGCAAGGGCCAAACGATCCCTTTCCGGGCTACTACATTTCTCAGACCGCGTTCATCGATATTCAGAATCAGAATGAACGTGATCCGCGGCGGTATGTGGACGCGCGCAACATCAATTATGTGGTTCGCGGCAATCGAGCCCGGCGGCACGGCGTGAAGGTGGGCGACTTTGTGGCGGTCTACTCGAAGCGCACGCACAAGAGCGTGTTCGCGATTGTCGGCGATACAGGAAACCCAACAGGTGACGAAGGCTCGCTGCATTTATTGCAGGATCTGGGGTATCCGTTTCACGATGGCAAGAATGAGTCGGTTGAAAAACCTGAGATCGTGATCCGGTTCTATCCAAACTCCAACCCGGAGCATTGGTTTTTCTTTACGCAGGGCGAACTGGACGAAGCGGCGGCGAAGCTGGGGCTGAGCCGGGATTTCTCTGACAGTCTCAACGCCAAACGATAAAAAACGGCGAGGCTACCGAGGCGTTGGGAGCGAGGTGGCGCCAATTGCTCCGGCGGAATGCCGATTGTCAAAGATGAGCACATGCGATCCCACCCTAAACGCTCAGCCACCCCACGGACGAAGACCTGTCCGCGGGGACCCCTACGTGCGCGTTTAGGATGGGGCACCCTTGTTCGTGGTGAGTGGAGGGAGGCAGATTAAGGTTCGTGCTATCCCAGGTCTGAGAATCCAGACCTGGGGCACCCATTCGTTGTGGAACAGCGCGGTCCGCGAAGAGCAAAAGCAGGTCCTTCGACTCCGGTCGTCCGCCCCAGCGGACGACCTCCGCTCAGGATGACAACGCTTCGGGGAGGGATGGCGCGGCGTTGGATCTAGGGCGTGATTTCAGGCGTGGTGGCTGGCTTTAGCGGCCGGAACAGCCACACCAGCAGCAGCGTGAATAGCAGGCCGCCGACCATGAATTTGAGCGGGACGGGCGCGTTCGAGGGCGAAAAGAATCCTTCGAGCGATCCGGCGATGACGAGCAGAGGAATGACGCCGGAGACGAGGCGCGTGGCCTCAACGCCGGCCAGCGCGATGGAGTCGCGCCGGCGATAGAGGCCGGGAAACAGCACGCCGTGCGCCAGGCGCAGACCTGCTCCTCCGGAGAGAACGATCGATGGCAGTTCAAGCGAGCCGTGCGGCGCGACGAAACTCCAGAGGTCGACCGACATGCCGTGTTGCGCGCAGGCCACGCCGACGACGCCGAGCATGAGCCCGTTAAAGAACATGGACCACACCGGCCCGATGCCGAAGATGATTCCGCCGGCAAAGGCGATAAAGCAGACGGTCAGATTGTTGGTCATGATGGCGCTCGAGGCCACGGGCTCGATGCCGACGATCGAGTGCGTCCACATTTCGTGGCGATCGATGGTTTCAACCATGGCCGGCCCCAGCATGTGGCGCATGAACTGAGGACGCGCCTGCGTGAGCACAGACCCAAGCAATGCGCCGGCCAGCGTGAGGACCAACGCCAGCAGCACATAGCGAATCTGCCGCTGCACGGTGGCGGGATACTCGTCGCGCAGGAAATAGAAAATCTTGAGGAAGCCTTTGCGGCGGCTGGAATAGATGATATGGTGGGCGCGAGCCAATAACTGGTTGACGTGCTCGGCATAAGCGCGCGCCGTCGAGTCCTGGCGCAATGTGGACAAGTCGCTCGCCGCCTGGCGATAGAGCAGCGCGGTTTCGCGCAACTCCTCGCGGGAAAGGTGTCGCACGCCGCCTGTCGTGGCCTCGCCCAGCAGCGCGGCAAGGCGGTCCCAGTAGGGGCGGCGCTTCGCGAGCCACTGATTGGAGAGAATAGTTGCCATGGAGCCGATTGGAGATCAGCTTAACATCGACACCCCGGAGCTGGTGGCGATTGAGTTGCCGCTGGCTGGGATTGGCAGCCGCTTCATCGCGATTCTCGTCGACTACCTGATCTGGGGATTTGTTTTTCTGGTTCTTGGTCTGCTGGCCGCCATCATTATTCCGGCGCTGCATTTTTTCGGCGGCGTTTCAGCCAACTGGGCCATTGGCATCGCCCTTCTCATCGTTTTCCTGTTGCAATGGGGCTACTTCGCGCTGTTTGAGGCCTTCGGCAATGGGCGCACGCCGGGCAAGCGGGTGGCGCACATTCGCGTGATTCACCAGTCGGGGCGCGGCATCAATTTTGTTGAGGCGCTGGCTCGCAACCTGGTGCGCTTTGTGGATGCCGCGCCGAGTTTCTACGCGATTGGCATTGTCGCCATGTTCCTCAGCAAGCGCAGCCAGCGCCTAGGGGACATGGTGGCCGGGACGCTCGTGGTTCGCGACCGCGAAGTCGATTCGCCGAACTGGGGCGAGAGCGCGTCGCGCACCATTACCGCGCCATCGCTGGTGACGGAGCCGCCGACTGCAGCGCCTGGGTCGACGCAAGTGGGGCCATGGGGTGGTCCGCCGCATCTGCGCGTTGTGTTGCCTGCGCCGGCGCTGGCGAAGTTGTCCGCATCCGATCTCGAAGTGCTGGAAGGATTTTTCTCGCGGCGCCTGGATATGGACCTGACCACGCGCGCTGCTTTGGCTGGCCGCATTGCCACGGCTCTCTGCGCGAAGTCGGGCCTCGAGATTCCGCCCGAGACGAGCGTGGAAACTTTTCTAGAAGCTGTGGCGCACCAGTTCCGCGAGCAGGCGCGGATGAGCTGAGGCGCGGGCGTACTGACGCCGTATTCAGCCTGAAGCTGCGAGTGGCATTCGGGCAGAATGTCGAAGCGAGAGGTATATTAGGATTTTGCCTGGATTGCGCGGGAGGCTGAGCAGTTCGCTGCGACGGCCGAAGCGATGAATCAGGAACAGCCCGGCGTTACGGCAAACATGCCGCGTCGGCATTGGGACACGACGAGGAGAGCAAGAACATGGCGAAGAGCGTCAACAAAGTCATACTTCTAGGCAACGTAGGCAAGGACCCCGAGATTCGGACGACACCCAGCGGCACCATGGTAGCCAATTTTTCGCTCGCCACCAGCGACCGATTTCAGGACGCGCAGGGCAACTGGCAGGACCGCACTGAGTGGCACAATCTGGTCGCCTTCAAGCGCACTGCGGAGATTGTCCGCGATTATGTGAAGAAGGGCTCCAAGCTCTACATCGAAGGCAAAATCCAGACGCGCAGCTGGGAAGACAAGGACACCAAGGCCAAGCGCTACCGCACAGAGATCATCGTCAACGATCTTTCGCTGCTCTCCGGGCGCGACGATTCGCAGGGCGGGGGCGGGTACAGCCGATCAAGTTCAAACGCCGCGGTAAACGAGGACCAGCGCGTGCCCGCAGGCGCGGACGACT
>CAZVYV010000088.1:7073-10073 GCA_964630985.1 uncultured Occallatibacter sp. | reverse complement strand
AACGTGCTGCCTGACGCAGGACTGGTAATAGCCGCTGCCGAAAGGGAGAACTCGGTGTAGGTATAGTCGATGGGGGAGAGGAGGGTCGTGCCGTTGATTTGCGTCCAGAGACGCACGTAGATCGTGGCGCCGCTGGTGGGCAGATTGACTGTGGCGCTGGTGCCACTTAACGGACCGATGTTGATCAGATTGGAGGAGCCGGTCCCTGTTGTGCCGACCCAGAGATAGTATCCGGTAACTCCACCGGAGCCTGCAGTCCAAGTGAAAGTGGTCGAAGCTGAGGTCAAGGTGCTGCCGGGTGCTGGGCTGGTGATGGATGCAGAGAAGTTGGCTTCAGTGTAGGTGTAGCTGTTGGAGAGGAAGGTTCCGCCAGTGAACTCTGTCCAGAGCTGCACATAGATCGTGGCTCCGTTTGTGGGCAGACTCACGGTCGCGCTGGTGCCGCTTAATGGACCGATGTTGACCAGATTGGCAGTGCCGGAAGATGTGCCAACCCAGAGATAGTATCCGGTGATTCCACCGGAGCCTGCATTCCAGGTGAAGGTGGTCGATGACGAAGCCAACGTGCTGCCCGGCGTCGGGCTGGTCATCACGGCCTGTGGCTCGTTGACCTGCAGCGTGGCGAAGCTTGAAACGATTCCTCCGCAAGTGAGCGCGTACGTGAAGGCGCCAGGCGAGGTCGGGGTGATCGTGGATGAGCCACTATATGCAGCACCTGAAAGCGAGCCGGCCTGGAGTCCGGTCCAGGTTCCAGCACCCGGTGCGTTGTTCTGCACAAACGCGTAGCACTGCTCCGCGGTCAACGAATAGGCGCTCGGGACTGTCCAATTCAAGGTGGCGGGGCTGCCGAGCGTAATGGTTGAGTTAGTGAAACTTAGTTGCACGGGAGCGCTTAATGAAGTCGTTACATCAAAAATGGCGCCGTCGCTGTTCGCTCCGCCGGTCGCCGTTGTCCCGTAGAAACTTCCGTTGCTTCCCTGGATCATCGAATTCGGACTGAAGTTTGTCGTGCCTGACGTGAGCGTGGAATAGAAAGGAGACAAGGATGAAAGCGGTGACGTGGTGCCGGCCGATGTGAACGTCGACATTTGCGTCGGCGTCAAACTAAAGGTGTAAACGCCGCTCGTTCCGTAATAATCACCATTGCTGGCCAGCATCAGACCTTGGAGAGAACCCCCGCCATCGATGACGCTGCCGCCGCTATTGGTGGCTCCAAACGCGTAGACCGTGTTCAGCGTTGGTGTCGTTGAAGAAGGAATGCATTGGAAGACTGTTGCTGGAGCGACTGCATCGTATGTCGTTGCGCCGGTACATGCAGGAGTCGCGGTGTAGGCCACCGACGCCGAGCTCTCTCCGGAGATACACGCCGGGGGTGCTGCACCATAGATACTCCCATCGCCTCCAATTGCGAGCGCCATCGGAGAGCTCTGAAAGGACCAGGGATCGCCGTCAGACGGGAACCGGCCGGACGACTGCTTCACGATCGTTTGCGGCTTGATGACGTTTTCGGCCCTTCCCAGCAGCAAAGAGGGAGTGGAATTACTCGAACTCGTCGAAACGTTAGCGCTTTCATCGAAAAGGCACAGGTCGCTCTCTTTCTCCGTTGAAAGATTGTAAGAAAAGACCCCACCGCATCCAAACGAATTCGATCCCACAAATAGGCAACCGGTTGTGAATGTGGTATCTCCTCCGAGTTGGGCAGTGCCGTAAAGTGTCTGAGCATTTGCCTGGACCAGAGCATTTGGATACGCGAAGCTCGATCCGTTTTGTCCTTTGTTAATGCCAAAAGTGGAAAGGATCGTTGGAGTGACTCCATTGGCGCCGGCCGGGCTAAAGCTAAACAGAACACCGTATGCATCGCTAGTCGAGCACTGGCTGCAATCCAGCGCAGTTCCATAGAGCACGCCTCCCGTTCCCATGATCAGCGGATTCGGGTAAGCTCCATCACTGCCACCGGTGAAGTTGTAGATCGGAACTAGCTTTCCCGCGGCAGGCGGGCTGGAAGGCGAAATCTCGAAAATTGTTCCGCATCCTGTATCGACTGCTCCGGCCACGCATTTGCCGTTGCCCTGACTCGATCCACCAAAGGCCGCTACGCCGTAGAGATTCCCGTCCGATCCCTGGATGATCCCGGTCGGCTCGCCGCCATCGGCTCCGCCGCTAAAGCTGTATAACACCGTCACCGTGCTACCGCTCAACTTGAAAACAGTTCCACATCCGACGGCGTTGTTATTGCTATCTGTGCACGAGCCAGCGCTGCCGCCAAATGCCGTCGTACCGTAGTAATTCCCATCTCGAGCTTCAATCAGGGAATTGGGCGCATCTCCATCGGTGGAAGCGCCCGTAAAGGAGTGCACCACGGATGTGGTTTGGGCGTCGGAAAGCAATGCTCCCGAAGGAAGCAATGTGAAGCCAACACAGAGACTGATAGCGAGCCGATTCATGGGACACCGGTTGACGAAAGGTATGAAGCCTTACTATGCGATAAGAGGAAGATTGTTCCAGGGGGAGCGATTTGAACAGAATCTAGCAGATCGTCCTATGCGTTGCAAGAGGTTATGCAACCCGCTTTCGATCTTTGTTCCCGTGACAAGCCAGGCAAGTTGTCGGCAGTTATTCCCAGTTTCCCGTCAAGACAAAAGGAGCCCAGTAATATGGAAGCGCGAATCCGGCTGGGTTAACCTGTTTGCCAGGTTCGTTCTCGACGGCGTGAACCCCGCGGCCGCCGGCACCGGGCTGAGGAATGGCTTTGCCGTGCAGCAAGTCGAGCTCCGCTTGCCTCAACGCCTCCGCCTTGGAAACCTTTCCGCCCGAGCCTGCCCAGCGCTGGTAAAAGTCCGCCATAAATGCGCTCGTGCTTTCATCGTCCACGCTCCAGAGCGAAGAGACTACTGCTTCAGCGCCTTTCTCAAGCGCAACCTCACTCAGACTCTCCATCATCACGCCGTTCTCTCGCTGATTGACGTCGCCCGCCTGGCACTTTGCGGTTTTCACTGAAGA
>CAZVYV010000088.1:4084-6973 GCA_964630985.1 uncultured Occallatibacter sp. | reverse complement strand
TTCCGTCAAGATGCACGTCCCTGTTTTTCTCAAAATCAGCCAATGAGTACTTGTAACCAGAGTGATCCTGGTCCTTGCCGGCCAAAAGCAGGAAGGAAAGGTCGTCATTTCCGGGCCGCAAAACGAAGTGGCTTGCGATGTGAACGACGTCCTGTGATTTCAAATTCTCTTCCAATGCTTTCTCGGTGAATTGTCCGTCGATCAAGATCGTTCCTGGTAATACACCGTGAGACCCGGCTACGGCGGGGTCCGCAATAACAGAGTTCAGTTCCTCTTGCACATTCAATAGAGGGCCCAGGTCGTTGAAGTATTTGCGGCTGATTCCCATGCCGATGGCTCGTGCATCCTTCAAGTCCGGCGGAGTCTCAATCGAACGACTCAGCGGCGTAAAACTCACGACATCGTAATCATCTACGAGATACCGTTTCGTTTCGGAATTCAACAAGGCGGGGATGGGGATATAGCGCAGCGAGCCGTCGAGGTACCAGATAAGCGTTTTCGCGCCCAGCGCTTGCAAGTCCTTCTGAACCGGTGCGAACACAATTTGGAATAAGTCCTCAGCTGACGCACTGGAATCAGTATCCCGGCGACTGACGAGATTTAGGAATTGCCGGCACTTATCATCGAGTGCGCTCTGCTCAATTGGATAAAACCGTGCAAATCGGCCGGCATGGCTGATGACCATCACGCGATAGCGATCGGTTCCTTCCAGCGTGTAGAGAGCGGCTGTGTCCGGGTTTTTGGCAAGGAGCCTTTCGAGAGGCAGTTCTGCACCCGTGACATCTTGCACGGCGACCGCGGAACCTGCCGTCCCTTCCAGCAGCTTGAATAGGCTCTGAAGGAAGGTGTCAAAACTCACTTGCTCGGTGTGGACGGCCGTTCGGGCTTCAAGAATTGCGGCCGATTGCCGATGATCGGCGCTTTCCGCCTCGCGCAGCGCCTTGTCCAGGCTCACCCATCGTGCAAGCTGCTTCTCGAATTCATCTTGCAAGGGATATTCGCGCGGGCTGCGCTCGAGGGTCTCGCTCAGCTCGCTTGGCTGTTCCCCGACGTAATCGGAGAACTGCTGAATCTTGAGCAGATCGAGAACTTGTTGCGCCTCGATAAACCTTCCTTGGTCAATCAACAGTTCAGCGAGCGTCCGGTAGGTTGCAGATTTCCTTTGCAGAAAGGAGCTCGTGAGGTCGTTGCTCAAGTCACCCATACTCATGCGCAGGGACTGAAACCGGTCGACGGCCCGCTTTCCGAAAAAGATGGCCACGTTAGGCTGGTGATGCGATCGAAAATGATCCATCAATGAGGAATCAACTTCGCCTTCAAGGTCTGCATGTTCAAACTCCCTGGCCAACCGAACCGATTGAAAGTAGCTTGGGAGCGCGTCGGCCTGCTCGAGTTCTCCGATTCCCCACTCTGAATACGCTGGCGTAACGGGGTCGCCGGCTTTCGGCGCTAATGCGATCGACTTGGTGTAGTAGCTTCGCGCCTCCGCTTTTTGGCGCATGTCGACCTCAACCATGCCCAGATTATTCAGAGTAATGACCTGCCACGGCACGTTGCCCGTGCGCTGATACAGAAGCAAAGCCCGAAGAAACGAGCGGAGGGCCACGGCCGGCCACCCTGTATCGCGGTAAACGCCAGCCATCGCGCCCATCGTCTCCGCTTCCGATGCGATATCGCCAGCCTGCTGCTTGAGTTGAAGAGCTTGATTGAAGTAGGAGAGCGATTCACCGAGATCACCAAGCTCCCAGCGGAAATATCCCAGCTGATGCAGCGTGCTGGCCTCGGAAGTGTTGTCGCCGACCTGGTGCTCCAGCTCCAATGCGCTATTCAAATCGGCCAGTCCATTTCGAATCTGGCCACGGTCGAATTCGAGAGTCGCAAGGTTCGTCAGGGTGTCGATCTTGTCGCGGCAATCGTGAACCTGTTCTTCGATTCCCAGCGCCTGACGAAATACATCAAATGGACTGGCGGAATCCTGGACGATCTCCCCCTCGTCGGTCAGAATCGTCGCCTGTGTCCTGAGATCGTTTGCCTGAATGCTGAGTGGGAGTGCCTTTTGAAGGTATGGAATCGCTTCGTTCGGGGATGAGACCGCGACGGCCTCTGCCTCAGCCCGCAATGCCGATCCCTCAGCTGCAACATCGCCGAGTTTCGTGCCAACTTTAAGCGCTTCCACCGCATCGCGCTTTGCCGCATCCGCCTGACCTACTTGTGTCAGAGCATCCGCGGTCATGATGAGGACTTCGGCTTTTCCCTCGGTATCGCTCACAAGGCTTAGGGCACTCTGCAAATAAGGAAGCGCCACCTTATACTCTCCGGACTGCTCATAGAGCTTGCCGAGCAGAGTAAGTGCCCGAAGCTCACCCTCGCGATTTTTATGAATTCGAAAGTCGGCCAATGCCGATTTCAATTCAGCCAGATCGCTGTCAGAAGCCGCATGGCAATCATCTGGAACGATTCGCGCAAACAGCGAACGATGGTCGCTGCCTGAGGACGATTGCATATGCGAAGCAGTTTGTGCGGGAATCATCTGGCCCACACAGAAGCATGTAATCACCAGGATTGCGCACAAACCGGTCTTCGCTGATCGAGCGGCAAGCAGTCCGGTTGGTCCAGGCAAGGGCATCCCGCGCCAAAGGATCGATGAGTGCTGCATGCGAAAAGTCCTATTGTGGGGGAAGGAGAGAAAACCTGAACTGGATTTTACCTCAAGCCCAATGAAGGGTTCTGAACTGCGCAAAATT
Source organism: uncultured Occallatibacter sp. (assembly GCA_964630985.1). Classification (GTDB taxonomy): domain Bacteria; phylum Acidobacteriota; class Terriglobia; order Terriglobales; family Acidobacteriaceae; genus Telmatobacter. The sequence goes on along the minus strand of CAZVYV010000088.1, from coordinate 4,229 downwards.
CATTTATTGCCTGGCGGCAAACATGATATAAGGTTTTCATTCCCCCGGCCTGATTCCCTTTGCCCTGATGCTCGTCTCATTCGATCCCCGAGAATTCTCAAAGGAGTATGAACACCATGACGCTGTCTCGGCGTTCCTTTCTCGG
>CAZVYV010000088.1:0-3984 GCA_964630985.1 uncultured Occallatibacter sp. | reverse complement strand
AGAATTCTCAAAGGAGTATGAACACCATGACGCTGTCTCGGCGTTCCTTTCTCGGTAAATCGGCAACCTTCGGCGCGTTATCGCCTTTGTTGGCGCGCCCTGAAATCGTCGCCGCGATTCAGGCGGCCGGTGCGAAGCCCTCATCGGCTCCGACCGCTGGCGAGACGTATTGGAAGAATCTATATTCGAGTGCGAGCCAACGGGGCGAGAGCAGTCCAACGCCCAATCCAGATCGTGACCCCCGCATTGCGCTCTACGATGACAAGGCTGGACTGCGCTGGGTGCAGGACATCAAGCCCACCGAGTTGCCCTCGTTTACAGAGGATGCGGTTGTCACATTGGAACTGACTGGTTTTCGAGCCGGGAGTCAGGATAAACCCCAGCTTGCAAAAGTGAAGTTCGCCCAGCTGCATCTTTCTTGCCAGCGAGTGACGGGCAGCGAATTCCTGGGACCTATTGTTTGGGCCGCGCTCGCCACTCTGTTCGCCAACAAGGCCAGCTCCCTGCCCGCTGAGCAGAATTTGACCTGGAGCGCGTTGTCCGGGAGTCAGTCACAGCCTTCGCAGCCGCAATCTAGCGGCGGACCTCAGATAAGCCATGTCGTGCTAAACGACGGCGCGGGCCACATGAGCGTCAACATTACCACCACGCCGACCACTTCGCTTCTCGACAAAATTCTTGGCGCCATGATCGAGGGAACCAAAATCCTTACGCCGCTGCTAGGATTTCCAGGGATCGCGCTGCCTGCTTTGCAAAACTTTTATACCTTTTACGGGCTGCTTGAGAAATCTCATGCCGAGAATTTTCTGCTCAACAGCGAGCAGCAGGATGTTGTGGTTACGCAGCAAGGGGCCGACAATAGCTTGATCTCGGCAGATGCTTTGAAGCTGGTTAGTGGTACTTATGTTTTCCTGCCCCAAGACCAGGAGAACGACCTCGAAAAAGAGATGGACAACCTGATCGTGCAGAATGGCTACCTTGTAGAACGCAGTTCCACTGCGGCGCCCGATACACGGATCGCCGAAGCCGTTCCGAGCGTCAGCTACGTCACATTGAACGTCAAGGTGGAGAAGGCCAGCGACTTTCCAGCGACCTCAACGGTCACAGATCCGATGCTCGATGCCGCACCACCCGCTGCCGCCCCGCCCGCCAGTCAGAAACCCGACACGAAGAAGACGCCCTGAGTACAAGTTGGGTCGGGAACCGAACACTTACGAACGTGGCGTGTTTCGGCGAGCCGGAAGACTTGTTTGGCGCGGTGCTTTGGCTTCTATCGCGGGCTTCTGAGTTCGCCACCGGCGTAGCGGTTCCTATTGACGGTGGTTTCTCGGCATACAGCGGCGTGTAACGATGCGGTGCTCGCATCGCAGAGCGGTCGGATCAATCGGGCGGACGCTTCGATTTCGGATCGCGCAGCAATTTCTACACCGATGGGCGGTCGCGGGTATCTTCGATATGGAGCGCGGCATCTTTCGCTGACTCGTCGGGAGTTCTCCCGTTTTCGCGCGCGATCATGTATGCGGAATACCAGTCCGACCAGCGGTGTTTCGGAGCGGTCGGTTCGTACTCGCCATGGCGCTTCTCCGTCTCTTGCAAGAGTTCAGTCAGAGTTGTGACGTCCAGGCTGAGTCCTCGTCCGGGAAGCCGCGTTGTGACCTCCTGAAGCAGCCATCCGTTGCCGTCCGGATCACTAAAGGTGGCGAACGAGCCATAGCTGGCGTGATTGGGCGCGGGGCCGTCAACGCGACCGCTCGCGCCGACGGGCTGGAACTGTGCACCCGGCGTTTCGGAGTGGAATACCACGCTAACAGCAACCCCGCAGGCGAAGAGCTCGTTGCGCGCCGCCTCGATGTCGGAGACGATCAGGTAGAGCCCGTGGGCCGAGCCGGGTACGGCCGCTGTGATCTCTGTGCCGAATTGGACCGAGCAGCCCGAGCCGGGCGGCGTGAACTGGACGACTCGGAAGCCGTTATCGAAGGGGAAGTCGGCGTCGAGCCTCCACCCGAGTTTTTCGTAGAAATTCTTCGAGCGGCCGACATCCGAAACTGGGATAACGACCGCTTCGAGCTTCAAGTCGACTTTTGCAATGCCGTTTGCGTCCTGATTGAGGTCTGTGCCCGTACTCATGGCTACCCTCCTAAATGGCTTCGGAAAGGAGTTCGGAACTGACGAAGGCCGGCTTCAATCCTGCTCTCCCCATGTTTGCGCGTAGGTTTTGCCATAGGGATAGAAGAGCTCCTTGCGGCCCTCCTTCCACGCGGCCTTCATTTCCGGTGTCGTGATGTCCCAATCGGGCCGGCACTTTCGGGTGACGGCGCGAAGGTCCTGGCGGAGTTCCTCGATTGTGGCGCGACCGAAGAACCAATAGCCGTCGTAGATTTTGTAGACGACGAGGCCCGGTTCGAGGATGATGATGTGGGGAATCATGGGATTGTGTTCGGGGTCTGTATATTCGGCGATATCGAGATCTTTTTGAACAATACGCCCGGCATCAGAAAGGAATGGCCAATGGGCGCCGACGCCCGAGCGATATTCGTTGGTTACGGCGATGTTGTCGGTGCTGATGGTGACGAGCCGGCAGTATCCGACTTCGATCTCGGGGAGGAATTGGGCGAGCAGTTCGGATTGCCGACGGTCTTTGGGGCAATATGCTCCGCGGCTGAGAAACAGAACCATCGGATGCTGACCCTGGAGTTCCGAAAGCTTGCGGCGCTTCGTGGCGTGGTCTGTCAATTCGTAATCGGGGAAGAGCGCACCGGGGACAATGTCGGGTCGCATGCTGGAAGACTCCTTTCGCTAAGTTGCGCTGCCCGCTGATTCTCAGCCATTAAGGTGCGTAACGGGTGAAGACAAAGTCGCGAGCTTTGACAGGCTCGTGGCAAGGAAAGCAGGTTTTGAGCTTTGCCTCGTCCGTCGGTTTGCCTTCCTTATTGAATTGAGCGAACCCCCACCCGCCAGTCGCTGCGTACTTTTTTGAGTCCTTCACCATGAACTGAAGGTACCAATCCGGGGCGGGGCCGGGAACGAATGATTGCTGGCGGCCAAAGACCCTGTCGTTTTCTTCCGAGGGGACGTAACTCCAGGCTATTCGTGCAATGATCGTGCCGTCAGGAAACGGAAGCCTCTCTTCTCGATACGCCCTGACCGCTGTGTCGTTCCCGAGGATGGCGCGAATGTCGTTGAGGTCGCCCGCTTCGTGTGCCACAGAGATCAACTTCCAGTCGCGGTATCCAGCAGGAATTTTGATTCCGAAGATCGGCGCAGCCTCTGCGTCGCCCCGTCCAGATGCGTGGGCCATGTGGATGACTGCGCCGGCTGCTGCTACAACCGCAAACAACAAGAAAGCAATCCGGATTGGCATAGACGACAGACCTCCTAAGCGGTAGATTCAAACAACTCAAAACTTATCGACGTCGATTACCGCCTGGGCGAAGGCTTGCGGGGCTTCCTGCGGAATATTGTGGCCTACGCCGCCCGTGATGAGGCGGTAGTCGTATTTGCCTGAGAACTTAGCTCGATACGCCGACTCGGGAGGATGCGCCGCGCCGTTGGAGTCGCCTTCCATGGTGATTGCAGGGACGGTGACGGCGGGAAGAGCAGCCAGACGCTTTTCCAGGTCGTCATATTTCTGTTCACCGTCGGCCAGGCCAAGCCGCCAGCGATAGTCGTGTATCACGATGTCAACGTGGTCGGGGTTGTTGAAGGACGCTGCTGAGCGGTCGTAGGTGGCATCGTCGAAATTCCACTTTGGTGAAGCCTGGTGCCAGATAAACTTATTGAACTCGTCGAGGTATTTTGCATAGCCCGCCTTGCCGACTGGAGTGGCGAAATAGTACTGATACCAAAACAGGAACGCAGGCTCGGGTGGCACCGGCACCTGGTTGCCCGCGGGGCTGCTGATCAGATAGCCGCTGACGGAAACGATCGCCTTGCAGCGTTCCGGCCAGAGCACAGCCATGACGTCTGCTGTGCGCGCGCCCCAGT
>CAZVYV010000087.1:0-10138 GCA_964630985.1 uncultured Occallatibacter sp. | reverse complement strand
GGAATGGAAAACTAGGCGTGCGCTTCACGATCGAGCGAATCCGGACGCTGGTGCTGGTGGCAGCAGTGCTGCTGCTGGCCACGCTCGGGGTGTTCCTGGTGCGAGCCAAGTTGAAAAACATCCTGAACCGGCACGATTTGCCGCAGAGGCTGGCAAAGGACATTGTCCAGGAGGCCAATGGCTACACCTACGTTCATGCGTTCGGGGCGCACTCGCAATACAGGATTCACGCTTCGCGGGAAGTTGAACTGAAGAACGACTTCATCGAGTTACACGACGTGCAGATCGACCTTTACGACGCGAGCGGAAACCAGATTGACCGAATTTCGGGCGACACCTTCGAGTACGACCAGAAGACGGGCAAGGCAACGGCGCAGGGACCAGTGGAGATGCTGATGACGAGGCCGTCGGCTAGCACAGCGGCAGCCGTGGAGAAAGCGGGCAAGGCCTTACCTGGGAAGGTGGGGGGGCATGTCATTGCCGATGTGAACGCGGCGACGGGCCCGGCGGACCAGATCGACGTGAAGACGAGCGGAATTACCTTCGATCGCAACTCCGGACTCGTCACGACACCGCAGCAAGTCGACTTCTCAACCGCCCAAGGCAGTGGGAGCTCGACAGGCGCGACCTACGACTCGCAGAGCGGCTACCTGACCCTTGAGCAGGCTGTAGAGATAACGACGCATCGCGGTGCGAATGAGGTCGAGATCCGCGCGCAACACGCGGAGTTGGACCGCGGCGCACAGACTTGCGCGCTCGTGAACGCGAATACGGTGTACCACGGCGGACAGGCAGACGCGGCTGAAGCGAAGATTCTGTTTCGCGCGGATGGGTCGGCGGAGCATCTGGACGCGAAGGGGGGATTTACGGTCGCGACGGAGAACGGCGGCCATCTGGCGGCGCCGGTGGCGTGGATGGATTTTGACGGGCACAGCGAGCCACTCCGCGGGCACATGGAGGGCGGCGTGACGATGGACTCGGCACAGGACGGGCGCACGGTGCACGGAACATCGCCGACAGCAGAGCTGAAGTTTGGCGCCAAGGGCGAGCTGAAGAGCGCGCATCTGGAGCGCGGCGTCGTGATAAAGAGCGACGAGACAAGCGCGGGACAAGTTTCTGGAGATGGCGCGCTACGCGTGAGCCGGATGTGGCGCTCGCCAGTGGTGGATATCGGCTTTCGGATGGCAAAGGGCCCGGCGAGGGGAGCCGCAGACAAAGGACAGTTGGAAGTTGAGACAATGCGCGGCTCGGGCGGTGTGACGATCACCAGCGAAAGCCGGCGCGGGAATGCAGCTGCAACGCCATCGACAATGACTGCCGATGAAGTGACGGGAATCTTCGGGGCGGGTTCGGTGCTGCGCGCGGTAAGGGGCGTGGGACATGCGGAAATCGACGAGACGACGACCGCAGGAGCGCGGCAGACCGCCACGGGCGACCAGCTGGAGGCGGAGTTTGATGAAGGGATGGAACAGGGGAGCAAGGGAGCGAGGGAGCAAGGGAGCAAGAGAGCACAGGAGCGCGAAGGGGAGATCAGCGGAGGCGGGATCGTGGGCGAGACCGGGGTGCGGACGGCTGAGCTGGATGGGAATGTCGTGCTGTTTGAGCAACCTCTGCAGAAGCCGGGTGCACAGCCTCAGCCGCCGCTGCGCGCGACGTCAGGAAAGGCCCTCTACGAGGGGGCGGGCGAGTGGCTGCATTTGACGATCAGTCCGCGCGTGCAAGACGGGGGCCTGGAGTTGACGGCCGATCGAGTAGACGTGTCGCGCCAGTCGGGAGATGCTTTCGCACATGGCGATGTGAAGGCGACATGGGCGGTCCCGGGCGCGGGAGGGCAAGGCGGGGCAGTTGCCGGCGATTTGGGACAGGGCGGAGTGACGCTCGGTGGCAAGGGTCCCGCACACGTGGTTGCGGCCGAGGCGCAACTGAACCAGTCCACGGGCGAAGCGACGTTTCGGGGACATGCGCGTCTGTGGCAGGAGACGAACTTCGTGAGCGGGCCGGTGATCTTACTGAACCAGCACATGCAAACGCTGGTGGCGCGAAGCAGCGATCCGGCAGAGCCGGTGCGAGTGGTGATGCTGAGCGCGTCGAGCGCCGGCAACGGCGGCACGAGAGCTGCGGCACAGGACCAAGGCGGCAACTCCCGAAACTCGTCGCCCGCCGCTTCAGTGATCCGCGTGCGCGGAGGGGAACTCAGGTACTCCGATGCGGAGCGGAGGGCGGTGATGCATGGAGGCGCGCTGGGCGCGGTGGTTGCGGAGACGGGAACGGCGACGTCGTCGTCCGATACAGTTGAGCTGCTGCTGATGCCGGCGGGGAGCCACGATGCGAACGGCGGCGCGCAGGCGCAAAGCGGCGGCACGCAGGCGCAAGTCGACCGCATGAAGGCAATGGGACACGTGGTGTTGACGATCGAGGGCCGGCGCGGGACCGGAGAGCAGCTCGTTTACTCGGGAGCGACCGGAGAATATGTGCTGACAGGCAGCGCCGGCGCACCCCCGAAACTGAGCGATCCCGATCGCGGAACGGTAACCGGCGAGGCTTTGATTTTCGATAGCCGCGATGATAGGGTCAGTATCGAAGGCGGCGGCCGCGAGACCGAGACGGATACGACCGCTCCGGAAGCGCACGGGAAGTAAGAGGATGCTGCGCTAGCGAGACGCATGCAAACATTGATTGCCGAGGGGATCGGTAAGAGCTACAAGCGGAGGCAGGTTGTACGGGACGTTAACCTGAGAATCTCCCGCGGAGAAGTAGTCGGTTTGCTGGGGCCGAATGGCGCCGGCAAAACAACCAGCTTTTACATGATCGTAGGACTGGTGCAGCCCGAAAGCGGGCGCGTCCTGGTGGACGATACCGACATTACGCGGGTGCCGATGTACCTGCGAGCGCGGAACTTCGGCATCAGCTATCTTCCCCAGGAGCCTTCGGTTTTTCGCAAGCTGACCGCCGAAGAGAATATCCTGGCGGTGCTGGAAGCGCAGCCACTCGGCAATCGAGAACGACGAACGCGCGCGGAAAAGCTGATCAACCAATTGAATCTGGGTCACATCCGGGGCACGCGTGGATATGCGCTTTCAGGCGGCGAACGGCGGCGGGTGGAGATTGCGCGGGCGTTGTGCATCCAGCCGAATTTTATTCTGCTCGACGAGCCATTCAGCGGAATCGATCCGATTGCGGTGCTGGAACTGCAGAAGATCATCTTCGACCTGAAGGCCAGTGGAATCGGCGTTCTGGTAACGGACCATAACGTGCGCGAGACATTGAGCGTAACCGACCGCGCTTACATTATTGCCGAGGGACGGATCTTCCGCACCGGAACGCCGCGCGAGCTCGGTAACGACGTTGAGGTACGCCGGATCTACCTGGGCGAGGGATTCTCGCTGAATTAAGGCAGTTTCGCGTTGCGGCGGGCGGCAGGACCCGCGACACCACTCCGGAGCGCTGGACGCTCGCCGTAAATGAGGCATATTCTGAGGGTTCTGCGGCGTGTAAGGGACGCCGTGGCATTGTTTTCTAAGGATTCCAAGATGGGCCGGACTCCAATTCGGAACGATGACGCGAATTGGTGATTCGATCTGAGACAGTTTCTGGATTAAGCTTTATCACACACGATTACACTCGCATTGAGCCAAAACGGGAAGAAACGCAACGATGCCGCTACTGCAACCAAAACTGAGCTTGAAGGTCGCGCAACGTCAGGTGCTGACGCCGGGCCTGATGCAGATGGTCAGCGTTCTTGCGTTGAACAAGCTCGAGCTCAAGGAGATGATCGATGCGGAGATGGTGGAAAATCCCGTCCTGGAAGAGATTGACGAGACAGTTCCGATGCTGGATGATGTCGCGGGCCGCGAGGAGCGGCTGGAGCGGCCGGCAGAGGAAGCGGCCGCGCCAGCCAAGAAGGACGTCTTCGACGAGATCGATTTTGGCTCGTACTTCCAGGACTATCTCGACCCCGGCTATCGCACGCAGCCGGAATACGAAGACAGCGAGAAGCCCTCGTTTGAAAACTTTCTCTCCCAGCCTACGACTTTGTCCGATCACCTGGCGTGGCAGCTGGGAGCTCTGAGCCTCGACCGAAAGCTCCTTGAGGCAGCGGAGTTTGTGGTTGGCAATCTGGATGAGGATGGTTATCTGGCGGCGAGCGAAGAGGAGCTCGCCGCTGCTTTTTGCGGTGTATCGGCAGACGTGGCGGCGAGCAACGGCCACGCGGCGGAGTTGGCTGCGGCGCTCGATCTGATGCGGCGAGGGCTCGATCTGGTGCGGCATCTGGATCCGGCGGGTGTTGGGGCATGCGATCTGCGGCAATGCCTGGCCCTCCAGATCTCGGCGCAGCAGCAGGAGTTTGACCATTTGTATGGAAGCGGGACGGAGGAGGCGGACGAGGCACCGGCAACAGACCCGCATGGGAGCTTCCGAGCCGAAGCCGAGGCCAAAATCGATGAGCGGCGCCGGGCGATGGAAGTGGCGGCGCTGATTGTGGAACGCCACTTGCCTCTGTTGCAGAAGCGTGACGTGAAGGACCTGGCGCGCGCGGCGCAGGTAACGCAGGAAGAGGCGCACGCGGCGGTGGAGTTTATCCGCACGCTCGATCCGCGGCCGGGACGAATGTACAACCGGGACCAGGCGCGACTGATCGAGCCCGACGTTTACTTTGTAAAGCGCGGCGGCGAGTGGGTTGTGAGCATGAACGAAGAAGACCTGCCCAGCCTGCGCTTGAGCCAGCGCTATCGGCGCATGCTTGTCTCCTCGGACACCGATAAGGAAGTGAAGGAGTACGTAAAGGAGCGATTCCGCTCGGCGCTTCAATTAATGCGGAATATCGCGCAGAGGAAGAGCACGATTTTGCGTACGTGCGAAGTGATTGTGAGGCGGCAGCAGGAATTCTTCGATAAGGGCGTAGAAGGGCTGCGGCCCATGATGATCAAGGAAGTGGCTGAGGAGATCGGAGTTCACCCCTCGACGGTGAGCCGCGCCGTGGCCAATAAATACGCGCACACGCCTCAGGGCGTGCTGGAGCTGCGATTCTTCTTCTCAGAAGGCGCGAACGGCCCGGAGGGCGCGGATACGCCCCTGCTGGTTTTGAAGCGCAAAGTGCGCAAGTTCATTGAAGACGAAGACGCGCGGCATCCGCTGACCGACGATCATCTTGCGGCGATGCTGCAGTCGCAGGGAATTCAACTGACGCGGCGCACCGTGGCAAAATACCGCGAGGACATGAATATTCCGTCGACGCACCAGAGGCGGAAGAGAGACTAGCTCTCGGCATTTAGCAATAACAATCCACGTTACAACGTAACGCTGTTGTTCATCAGCGTGATCTCCGGAACATCTCCGCCGCATTCGACTGTGACTGTTGCGCCTTTCAATGCATCGCCTGATGGAATCGCGAGATTGACCTGAGCCGTTTTCGGCATGAGGTCAAGAGGGGCCTTCAGCGCAGGCACTTCGCCTGTGGCGATCGTCTTGCCGGTTTTGTCGCGCAGGACGACCTTCGAGGTCGGCGCGTTGGCGGAGCCGACGCTGTGAACAGTTACCGTCATCCTTGATCCCTCGACTTTTACATCTTCAGGATCGATGCCGAGATCGGGACGTGACCAGTACGGTGTTCCTTTTGTCTTGAGAGTTAGTTCGATCACCGTCGTGGTGCGCGGCGCGAAGGTGATTGCGATGGACTTGCTGCGCTCGAAAGGCACGCTCTGCGTTTCCACGTTTTGGACGGGCGTATCGACAGATGGGGGCTGATTGCCGATGCCGGATTGCGTGCCTTGCGTGATCATCCAATCGCCGGGATCGACCTCCCAACCGGTCATGTGCGCCGTGACGGCAACGCGATCGAGGTTGTAGGCAATGATCCGGACGTGATCGGGCGTGGCCTCGGGGATGAGGATTGCGACGCTCTGGTCGTTTGCAGGGGAATCGAAGGTCCAACTGACAGCGTTGCCGGGATAGCAGTAGTTGCGCATGAGCGCGACGCCGCCCAGGCGCGAGCGTTGCAGCTCGCCGTTGTTGAAGTAAATACGATCGATCCAGAGGCTGCCCTCGGTGTTGATGAATTCGCGCTCTTTGGCGGTTTGAATCTGCGAGGCATAGACCCGTTCGAGATATGAAGTATCGCCAGTGGCCTGCCAGGCAAGCTGCCACAGGGTTTCGCTGGGCTGCGCGATGCCGGAAGGGCCGCCTACTTTGGCTGCGGCAGCGACGATGGGATTGGTTTGGGATTTGCGAAGGTCCAGCATGTCGAGCGTGTCGGCATTGACCTGCTGCATCGATTCCATGGGCGAATCGACGAATGGCTGGACGTATTTGGGGTCGCCGGTCCAGCGGTAAGCGGCCCAGAGTATGAACCAGGCGCGCATGCCGGTTGGCTTATCTTCGTCGGTTTTGAAGTTGACTTCGAGATGCAGCGCGGGCTTGCCATTGGGGCCGGGCTTGTAGTGGGCGAGGATGCCGTCGGCCAGCTCGAGCATCATTTTGCGCGTCTCAGGCATGCCGTTAAAAAGCACGAGCGAGAGCGCGGGTTGGAAGTCCATATAAGAAGCTTCTTTTGACCAGCCCCAGACTCCGCCCGCGGCCATTTTGGCTCCGTTGAAGTAGTTGGAGCGGACGTGGCGATGACCTGCGTCGTTGATGCCAGTGAGCCACTCAAGCCGCTTGGCCGTTACCATGGCGCGTTCGATTTGTTTTGGGCTGCCGAAGTCGAGCAGCATGTTTTCGCCCAGAACGTTCAGGCCGTCTTCGTAGCTGTGCAGCTCGTCGGTCTGGATGGTGGCTAGACCGTTGGTGAACATGTGCTGCGCGTACATGGTGTCAAGCTCGCGCCAAAGCGAGGCCTTGATCTTGTCGGGCGTCGAACCCATCATGGCCAGGCCCGGCCACCACTCGCTGAAGTCGCTATCGTCGGAGAGGCCGCCGCCGAATTCGCCGTTCGAAATCTGGCGATTGTCGATGTACCAGTTGATGAGGCGCTTGAGATAGCCGAGATCCTCAACCTGCAAGAAGGCCCACTGCGGGACGCCAGGCGGCGCCTGCGGCGCAATGAAGGGCGGGTGCGGCTGCTCGTGATTCATCTCGTGCCAGTAGTCGCGGGCCAGCTCATTCTGAGGATCGACGCGCAATAGGTCGCCGATGTCGCCATCGAAGCGGTTGTAGAGATTTAGGCGGCGCGAACTGACGGATTCCTCGACGAGATTCGAGAACTCGTCGCGCACCTGGGTGAGGCGGTCGGCGATGTGTTCGGGCAGCGCGTCTTTATACGGTTTAAAGATGAGGCGGATTTCGGCGCCTTCGAGAGCATCGGCGGAGAAATCGGAGCTTTGCGCGGCGATGGTGAGATAGAGGCTGCGGCCATTGGGAAGGATGCGATCGCGCGTATCGAGCCAAAGAGTGTGCGGCGTGTTTGGCTTGACGGCAAAAGTGAAGTAGAGCATGTCGCGCATGGGCCAGAGCGGATCCTTGATCTGGATGTTAAGAGGGATGACGCCGTTGGTATTCGGCTGGAGGTTAAGCGGAGGCACATCGATGGCGATGCCGTCGAGGCCGGCGTCGATGTTCTCCCAGCCGTAGGAGTAGCCGTGGCTGTCGGCGACGAATTGCGAGCGGAAATCGGCAGGGATGAGGATATGGACGATGGGCAGGCCGCCCTGCCTGTCTTTGCGGTGCGTTCCGGGAGCGCCCGCGGGCGTGGCCATCATGGTCATGCGCTCGTCAGACGGAAAACGGCCGGCAATGTAGTCAACGAGGGGTTTGGTAGAGGGATTGTCGGCGGGATCGATTTGGCTGGTGAGCTTGTAGTGGAGAGTGGTCACGCCGGCGGGCTCCATTCCGGGATGCACGTAGTAGGCGGAGAGCTCGCCGATGGGCTGCTCCTGCTCGACGTTGACGAAGCGGATTTTCTGGCCAGTGATGGGCGAATCGAATTGGTGGTAGGTGATCTCCTGGCCTTTGGGGCGAACGAAGAGAGCGGTCTCGGAGTCGGCAGCTTTTTCCTTATCATGCGCGAGGAGAGTCCACGTGCCCCAGGCGCCGCCGGCGATCTCAAGATGATTCCAAGGCTCATCGGGCATATCGAAGGTCACGGTTTTGCCGGAGAGCGAGTAGCAGTCCCAATCGGGCAGCTCAAAATAATCGTCGCGGCCGATCAAGCGCGAGCGGTTGAAGACGCCGGGCCATGTGGTTTCGCGAATGCCGTCAGTGGCGCGCCACCACCAGCGATCGAGATCGAAGACGTCGTGAATCTCGACTTTGCGAATGGTTGTGTACTCCTCGTCGAGCAGAACTGGATCGTCGCCGGGGCGATTCCACCCGAACTTGAGATCCCACTCCTGTTGCCAGTTTGTTGCGTGGCCTGAGCCGGAATCGAATCGACCCTCGGCCGGGAGCACGGGCGCCGCAGCTTCACCGGGAGGAGTACCGGTTGCGACGGTGCGAACAAGGGGCGGGATATCTTGTGGAATTTGATTCTTTGCGAGCCCAGCGATGTTGTCGTCGGAAAGCATGCGGTCGTAGATGCGCAACTCGTCGATGTCGCCGCCGCGATCGTAGCTGTAGGAGCTCTCGACGCCGGTAGGGCCGATGACACGCGAATGCGGGCCGAACTGATCGAGGGCAGTGTCAAAGAGGCCAGTGGCTTCCTGGGTTGCCATGAGCTTGCCGTCAAGGTAGAAGCGAATGCCACTCGTCTCGTCCCACGCGAGAGCGAGATGAACCCATTGGTCGGGCTTGGGAATTTCGGGCAGCTTGACGGAGACGCGCGTGCGGCCAAGGTTCACATCGGTGACGAACGCGTCAAAGCCGTGGCCGTTCCAATCGATGCGGAGCCAGACGATGTCCCAACTCGAGTGATCGGCAAAGCCGACGCGGAAGACAGGAAACTCGGTTTCGTCGAGTGGATCGCGCGAGCGCCAGAAAAACGAAAGTGTGCCGCGTTGGGAGTTGATGTTGCCGGGCGCCCAGTAAGAGAGCAGTTGATTGTTGCCGCATTGGATGTAGGAACCGCTGACGCCATTGGGAAGAATCTTGACGTCGCGCTGGTAGTTGGGAACGGGATTACCCCCGAAAGCGTAGTCAGCGTTGAAGCCGTTGTCGCCGGAAAGATAAAAGAGCAGGCCGGGCTCGTTGGAGTGCGGATTGGGCGGAAGGATCGAAACGGTGGCGGGCGGCGCGTACTCGAGGGGAACCTGAGACTGTGCGGCGGAGACAAAGGCGACTGCGGAGCAGAGGCAAAGCAGAGAGACGATGCGCGAACGACGCATGGAAACCTCCGGCGGGGAACCGCGGCCTGTGCGCTGGCCGGCGCGCAAACTGGTCAGACCACTCCACGGAATTGTTACCGCAGGGGCGGTGAGTTGGCAAATCGGAGTGCAGCCTGAGGCTGCCTTTACATCGCTTCGGGGCTTTCGATGCCGAGCAGCGCAAGAGAGCCAACGAGTTCGCGTAAAGCGATAGCAGCGGTGGCGAGGAGGAACGTCTTGCGCGCGGCGTCTTCTTCCGTGAGGATGTGATGGCGATGGTAGAAGTTAGCGAACTCCTGCGCAAGCTGGAAGGCATGCTTGGCGAGATAGGCGGGCTCCGACGTGCCAATGCACTGCTCCAAAACTTGGGAAAAACGGCCGGCGCGCAACCATAGCGACCAGATGTCTTCGTTTTCCTCTCCAGAGAGAAACAGCGCAATGCGGCTTTTGTCGGACTCCACTAACTCCGCTAGCCCCGCTAACGCCGCTTCCGGTGTCGTGTTCCCCTTGCGAAAGATGTTGCGAATTCGGACGACGGCGTACTGAATGTAGGGGCCGGTCTCGCCTTCGAAACTGAGTGCGTCTTTGAAGTCGAAAGCGATGACGGAATTGCGCGTGACCTTGAGCATGAAGTAGCGGAGAGCGCCGATGGCGATCTGCTCGGCGATCTTCTGGCGCGCGGCTTCATCAGGGGAGGTCTGGCGCGCGTCGACCTCTGCGCGCGTGGCTGCGATGAGCTTGTCGATTAGGTCGTCAGCCTTGACGCCGAAGCCCTTGCGTCCGCTGACTTCGATGTACGATTTTTGCTTGTCTTCTTCCGAGATGTCGTAGCCTAGCTCGACTGCGCAGCGCGGCGTGAGCGCGACCATTTCGTAGCTGAAGTGCGTGTAGTGATCGGCCTGATC
>CAZVYV010000086.1:0-10182 GCA_964630985.1 uncultured Occallatibacter sp. | reverse complement strand
CCGCAGCAGCCGCTTGCCCATCGGCGTCAGGCACGCATCGAGCGTCCGAAACAGCGTCGCCCGGTGGTCCTGTCCGGAAAAAAGCGGCTCAACCAGCTCGAGGTTTCGCACCGTAACCTGATCGAGCTCCAGTGCCGTCGAGTGTTCCTCGAATTTCAGGCTGTCAATGTGCAGCGCGTCGTTCTTCTGCGTCGTGCGCACGTAATGCAGCACCGCGCCAGCCGCAATCGCCGCCGGCTCATGTCCGTTCAAGCCAAATCCTTCAAGCGAGCGCACTTTCAACTGCCGTTCCACAAGCGGCACTGCATATTCCGCCGTCCAAACCCAGTCCTCAATACGCGTCCGCGCCGGAATCTTCTCCAAGAGTGATGGCGTCTCCGCGCCGGCCGCAACCAGAACCTCGCTCGGCGCCGCCAGCAGCAGCGCATCGATGGCCAGCACCCGCGCATGTTCTCCGCGAAACTCCATCGTCCGAAACTCGCCTGTGGAAACATCGAGCAGCGCCACCGCGCAAACGCACTCGGGTCCACTCTTACCCGCATCCTCCCAAAGCGCTGCCAGAAAATTGTTTTGCTCCTGCCCCAGCCCTGCATCGAGCGCCGTCCCCGGCGTCAGAACGCGCGTTACTTCGCGCTTCACCAACTTCTTGGTGAGCTTCGGGTCCTCCATCTGGTCGCAGAGGGCGATGCGGTAGCCCTTGCGCAGCAGCCGAGTCATGTACTGCTCTACCGCGTGATAAGGCACGCCGCACATGGGAATGTTGCGTTCCTTGTCTCGCGCCGTAAGCGTCAGTTGCAGCTCGCGGCTGGCCACGGCCGCATCGTCATAAAAAAGCTCGTAAAAATCGCCCATCCTGAAGAACACCAGCGCATCGGGATTCTGGTGCTTGGCCGCGGCCCACTGCCGCATGAATGGTGTGAGCTCGGGCGCGCCTTTTTCCGCAGGCTCCTGCACCGCGGGCACAGCGGTCAGCGCGAACTCCTCCGGCGCCTCGCTCTCGTCCAGGAGGGGAGAGCGCGCCGCGCTCGCGGGTTGGGAGTCTTCCTTGATCACGTTGCATTCAAGACTATCGCGACCCCGCGCCGCCGCGATAGCGTGGTTCCAGCCCAGAATTCCACTATCCTCGCCTCTAACCTCGAACCTTGCTGCCCATCCGCCCAACTTGCAAATCAAACCTACTCATCCGCAGCCGCCGCCCTATACAATTTCTCGGTCAACGGGCCGAGCCGTTTCCCCTGCAGGCCAGGCCCTGCCTCAAATTTGAGAATTCAAGTTCCCCAAGGAGGAACATGCAAATGTCCAGCACCAGGCGTTATGCACTCTGGGCGCTCGTCGCAATTGCCGCCCTCTTCGCGGCAGTGGCTTCTTCAGCCCAATCACCGTTCGATGGCACCTGGAAAACGGACCTGTCGAAGGCGAAGTTCAGTCCCAAGCCACTCACCTTCTACACCAGCGCTGGCTGGTACCACTGCGTCAGTTGCAGTCCCGCCTTCGACGTCCAGGCCGACGGCCAGGATCACGCCGTCTCCGGCCAATCCTATGACACCATTAGCATCGCCATTGTCGATCCGCACACGATATCGGTCGCCGCCAAGAAGGGCAGCGCCGTGACTTTCGAACAAACCCGCACCGTCTCCGCCGACGGCAACACTCTCACCGTCAAATCCACGGGCCATCCCCAGGGCGGTGGCGCCCCCACAATCTTTGAAACGGTCGCCAGGCGTAGCGGCGCGCTGCCCTCGGGTGTGCACGCCACTTCAGGCGACTGGATCATTGAGAAGCAGACCGGAAGCTCCAACGCCTTGCTCAACACCTACAAAACCAACGGCGATGAGTTCAGCATGTCCTCACCCACCGGGGAATCCTTCACCGCAAAATTTGACGGCAGCGATTATCCGGTCAGGGGCTCGTACGGGTGGGATGCCGTCTCACTCAAGAAACTCAATTCCAACACGATTGAAGAGACCGACAAACGCGACGGCACGATCACCGATGTGACCACGATGACCGTTTCACCCAACGGCAAGACGATGACTGCGGTCGACACCAGCAAGCTCACGGGCCGCGTAAGCACCTACGTCGCCACAAAGCAGTGAGGCAACCGCCTAACCAGCAATGACTTACCAGGAACTATGATCCGCCGCTCATCCCCGCGGCGGACCCGCCGGGCGAACTTTCTGCCTCTCGCCGGAGGGGTAGTGTCGTGAGTGATGTGGATCACATCGAGTGACCACTTTTCCGGGCAAACTAGGCTTCCTCATATCTTGAAAATTAAAGGGGCCAGTCTTGACCACTACAACCGTCCTCCTTAGAAAACTCCTCACGATTGAACGCGCTATTGGCGCCGCCGATAACACTACACTCCGCGAACTCGTAAACGAGGCCGAGGAATATCTGCTCCAGATGCAGAAAGAGCGTGCAGAAGGTTTCATGACGGACGCCTGGCAAGGCATGCGCCGCCAAGTTCACTCTCTAAACGCATTCTCACAAGGCCAATAGGGCGATTCATGCTCCAGGTCGCCCAGTGATGACCGGGCCGCCGGGTCCCAGTTTCGCCTGCCCACTCCCATTCTTCTCCAGCGTTTCAGCCTCACACGCTTCCCTCTCAGGCCGCGCGTTTCAAGGCCACTTCCACTGAATGCAAGCTCGGCGTTTTCTTCGCCTAAACAGGTGATTTGCATCACAGTTATACTGAAAGGTTACGCCTTAACGTAAAAGCTGCCATGTACCTGCTTTGGCTACGAGTTGCGGCCATTCTCTATGCCGGCGGATGTGTCGCCGTCTTCCCGGCGGTGCTCTATAACTCCGTCCCCTGGCGGAAGACCTGCGTCCACCTGAGCGGGCTGGCGTTCTTCTTTCATTTCGTCTCGGTCGTCGAAATGCTCGTCTTGGCACACCGCTGGATGCCCGTCGGCGTCCGCGAGATCGAGTCCCTGCTGGGATTCTTGGTCGCCGGCCTGTTCTTCCTCGTCTGGTGGTTCTACGACGCCATCTCGCTCGGAATCTTTGCGCTCCCTGCCACCGTTTTCCTCGTCTTTATCCCCGCGCTGGGGCCTGGCACCTACCGCTTCCCGTCACAGCGAGTCTGGATGAGCTGGCTGGTGGCGCACATCATCGCTCTGCTGCTGGCTTACGCGGCACTGTGTTTCAGTTTGCTTTCTTCCATGCTCTATCTGGTGCAGGAACGACGCATCAAGGCAAAGATCAAGCCCGGTCAATCGTCGCGTTTTGCGCCGCTTGACTGGTTGCCACCCCTCGACACCCTCGAGCGTCTTTCGCTCGCCACCCTCGAGTTCGGATTTCCATGCATGACCGTCGGCTTGTTGATGGGTTTCGTTCTGGTCCAGCAAACCGCCCTTGGCGCCTCCTATTTTCTCGATCCAAACATTCTGGCCTCCTTCGCCATGTGGATCGTGTACGCCACGCTTCTTCTGCTTCGCCGTGGCGTCGGACTTCGCGGTAGAAGGGCCGCCTACGTCTCTGGCGCGGCGCTGGTCGTGATGATGGCCGTTTGGGCCACGAACTTCTTTAGCCAGGTGAACAGGTTCGGCCCCCAATGACACTCACACTCATTGGCGTGAACCATAAAACGGCGCCCATCGCGCTGCGCGAAAAGATCGCTATCGGTCGCGACGAGCTCGCCGAGACCACGCGCGCTTTCGCCGCCACGCCGGGAGTCACTGAGTGCATGATCGTTTCCACATGCAATCGGGTGGAGCTGATCTCGGTCGTGGAAGCAGACAGCGTTCCCGTCGCATCGTTTCTCTCGCGCCATTTCGGAATCGACGCATCCGTTCTCGCGCCTCATCTCTACGAGTACCGCGACAACGAAGCCGTCAGCCATCTCTTCCGCATGGCCGCCAGCCTCGATTCCATGGTGGTGGGCGAGCCGCAGATTCTGGGCCAGGTGAAAGAGGCCTTTGCCGTCGCACGCGCTGCGGGAACCGTCTCCGGCCAACTCGAGCACCTGCTGCAGGGCGCCTTTGCCGCGGCCAAACGAGCGCGCAGCGAAACCGGAATCGGCTCCAATTCCGTCTCAATCGCATCCGTCGCCGTCGACCTCGCTCGCAAAATCTTCGGCTCGCTCGAGGGCCGCACGGTTTTTCTTGTCGGCGCCGGCAAAATGAGCGAGATCGCCGCGCGCCACCTCGTGCAACAGGGCGCCGGAGCCATCCTTGTCTGCAATCGCACAGCTGAGCGCGCCCGCCGCATGGCCGCGGAGTTCGAGGGTGCAATTGTTCCCGAGGTCATTGACTACAGCCAGCTCTACGATGCCGCCAGCCGTGCCGACATTGTGATCAGCTCCACCGGCGCGCCGCATCCCATCTTCCGCCCCGAGCACGGGCATGCATTCCTGCAGAAGCGCCGCAATCGCCCCATGTTCTTTATCGATATCGCCGTCCCGCGCGATGTCGATCCGTTGATGAACAAGCTCGACGGCATTTTTGTCTACGACATCGACGACCTGCAACAAGTGGCCGTCTCGCATATGGAAGAGCGCAGCCGCGAGGCCGTCGACGCCGAGGCGCTCATCGCCGCTGAAGTCGAGCGCTTCCATCAGCGGCTGCGTACCGTCAACGTCGCGCCCGCAATCGTCGCGCTGCAAAGGCGAGCGGAGGAAATGCGCATCGCCGAGATCGAGCGTATTCACTCGCGCCTGGGCACGCTCACCGCCGAGCAACTCGCCGCCGTTGAAGCACTCACGCGCGGCCTCGTGAACAAGTTTCTCCATCAGCCCATGGCGGCCTTTAAGCAGGCGGCGCGCGAAGGTGACGCAGCCAAGATCGATACGCTCTGCGAAGAGTGGTCCGTTTCGCCTGCCGCGCCCGACGCAGCAGTCACGCCCGTCGAATCCCAACAAGCCGCATCAAGCCACGCCGGGCCGGCCAAACTTGAAGAGAAACGCAAAAACGAAACCACGGCAGGCGAGCCAAAGAAAACTCTGGAGAAAGTCACATGACTTCGTGTGGCCAAGCCGTGCCCCGGGGTAGGAAAACGAAAATACTGGACAGAGTCTCGCGACCTGGCATCGCCACCGACTCGCCCCCGGAGGGGGCAAGGAAGTTAGCCCCGGGTGAAGTGAGCAGCATTTGGCGAACGTAACCCGGGGAAAGCGTCAGAAAAAAGGGATTCAGCCCCGTAGGGGCGAAGGAACCGGCAATGCGATTTCGAAAGGCGCAAAGATCGATGACACAAACACCGACTAATTCCGAGGCTCGCCGATGAAGCTCCGCATCGGCAGTCGCGGATCGCAGCTTGCGCTCTGGCAGGCCAATCACATCGCCGAGTTGCTGCGCGTCCAGGGCCACGAAATCGAAATCGAAATCATCAAGACCACTGGCGACCGTCTCCAGGAAGTCGCCTTCGCCGAAGTCGGCTCCAAGGGCATGTTCACCAAAGAAATTGAAGAGGCCCTGGCCGAGAGCCGCATCGATCTCGCTGTCCACTCGCTCAAGGATCTGCCCACCGAACTGCCAGCCGGCTTCGCACTCGCGGCCACGCCGCCACGTGTCGACCCGCGCGATGCTTTTGTCTCCGTTGATTTCGCCAGCCTTGCTGAGTTGCCGCGCGGTGCGCGAGTCGGCACCAGCAGCCAGCGCCGCCGTGCGCAACTGAAAGCCCTGCGACGCGACGTTGAAGCCGTCGAGTTTCGCGGCAACGTCGATACGCGCCTGCGCAAGCTCGCCGAGGGACAAGTTGACGCGATTCTGCTCGCCGCCGCCGGACTCGACCGTCTCGGCAGGACCGACCACGTCCGCGAGCGTCTCGACCCTGCCGACTTCTGTCCGGCTGCTGGCCAGGGAGCCTTGGGCATTGAGATTCGAAAAGGCGATGTGGAAACTCTTTCGGCTGTGGCCTTCCTTGACCACGCCGACACGCGTTTTGCCGTCACCGCGGAACGCGCCGCTCTCGCTGCTCTCGGCGGCGGTTGCCAGGTTCCCATTGGCATTCACTGCCGCCCCTCGTTTGCTCAGGACATTCCCGCCGTTTCCTGGTGGGAGATCTTTGGCGTCGTCGCCTCACCCGATTCAGGCCAGGTGATTCGCGTCCATCTTCACGCACCGCGCCGGAACACGGATCCCTTAGCCCTTGGTCACGAAGCCGCTGAAGTTCTGCTTGCCGATGGGGCAGCCGCATTGCTTGCGGCTGGCACGAACACCGCCGGCGGAGCCGCCTGATGAGCGCGTTGCCACTCGCTGGCCGGCGCATCCTCGTCACACGCGCTGTGCATCAGGCCGGCAAATTGAGCGAAGGCCTTCGTACACTCGGCGCCGAGCCCGTTGAAGTTCCTGTCATCGTGATTCAGCCACCGTCTGACTTCGCCCCGCTCGACCGCGCTCTGCGTTCGCTTTCCAACTACGACTGGCTCATCCTCACCAGCGCGAATACCGTGCGCGCGATTGTCGATCGTCTAGCCCAGCTAAAAATCCCGATCCAAAGTGCTGCCCCACCGCAGGTGGCCGCCGTCGGAGAAGCCACGGCCGACGCAGCTCGCCAGGCCGGATTTGTTGTTACGCTGGTTCCGGAGTCCTACGTTGCTGAGAGTCTCATGGAGAGCCTCGCGGTCCAAACGCGCGGGGAGAAAATTTTGATGGCACGCGCCGCCATCGCCCGCGATGTCATCCCACCCGCTCTTCGCGCCGCCGGTGCAACAGTCGACGTCGTCGATGCTTATCGCAACGTCATGCCCGCTTCCGCCCCTGCGCTTCTTCGCGATGCTCTCAAAAAGGGAATTGCCGCCGCAGCCTTCACCAGCTCATCCAGCGTTACCCATCTCGCCGACGCCGCCCAGAAAGCCGGAATCGCATTCCCCTTCGCCGGCGTCGCCGCCATTTCAATCGGCCCCATTACCAGCAAAACCCTCCGCGACGTCGGCTGGGAACCCGCCGCCGAAGCCAATCCCTCCGACGTTCCCGGCCTCATTCAAGCCATCGCACGTGCTCTCGGCTGATTCCGCTCACTGTGGGGTGCCCCATCCAAGCTCCGCTTGGGTGGGGGTGGAGCTCACTTGCTAACTAGCTGTTTTAAGAACTCCACGTTTTGTCCTTCGACCGGCACAGCGGCTCCAGGTTGCACTCGCGGCATTTCGGATTCCGCGCCACGCACACCTTGCGTCCGTGCTGAATCACCTGGTGCGAGAAGCTGATCCATCTGTCGCGCGGCAGAATCCGCATGAGCTCCTGTTCTACCTTCTCCGGCGTATCGCCCTTCGCGAGTTCCAACCGGCGCGAGATTCTGAAAACGTGCGTATCGACCACCACGCCCTCGGCCTCGCCGAACGATACCCCAAGCACAACGTTTGCCGTTTTGCGCGCCGCTCCCGGAATCGTAATCAGCTCCGCGAGCGTCTGCGGAACCTCGCCAGCGAAGTCCGCGAGGATCTTTTTCGCCGCGCCCTGGATCGACTTCGCCTTGTTGCGGAAGAAGCCCGTCGTCCGGATCAACTCTTCAAGCTCCGGCAAAGTCGCCGTGGCCATCGTTTGCGGGGTAGGGAAGCGCCGGAACAATTCGGGCGTCACGATGTTCACGCGCGCGTCCGTGCATTGCGCCGACAGAATCGTTGCGACGAGCAGCTCCCACGGCGTCTGATGATCGAGCGCGCATTCGGCGTTCGGATAGGCCTCGTCGAGACCCTTCAGGATCGCGGCGACGCGGTCTGGTGCCAGCGCCCCGCGCGCTGCCGGCTTTGCATGGGCTTTCTTCGTGGATTTCTTCGACGATGGTTTTTTCGTCAGCTTTGTGGCGGACATGATTGCGAGTGTAAACTCTCCACTCGGCCGAGCGCGACGAACTCGATTACAGCTTCCCCTCAACCCATGCCGCCAGCTTCTCAACCGGCAGCCGCACCCCAATATAAAACTGCCCGAAAAGTGCGTACAACGCGCTCACTTCGTCGAATCTCATTTCATAAATCAGTTTCTTGAAGACCACCGGATCGTCGGCGAAGAGATCGACGCCCCACTCCCAGTCATCCATCCCGATGGACCCGGAAATAATCTGTTTTACTTGTTCGGCATACCGCCGCCCGATCATCCCGTGCTCATGCATCATGCGCTGTCTTTCTGCAAACGGCACCGTGTACCAGTTCACCTTCTCGCCGCGCTTGCGGTCCATGGGATAAAAGCACAGATATTTCGCGTCCGGAATCGCTGGCCACAACCGCGGCTTCATCGCTTCCGCGCCGCGCTCGAGCGAGGCCGCGATCTCCGCATTCCACTCTGCCGAAAACTGCGTGAATCCCTTCGCGGTCGCAGCTTCGTATGTCTTGCGTGACGACTCATACAATCCCAGCTCGACAACCGAAACATACGAATGGCGCAGCTCAAGAAAATCGTAGAGCGGCGTTTGCGCCAGCGTCAGCTCAACCTGGTTCAGCTCTTCCAGCGAGTCGCGGAAGTGAATGAGCATCAAGTCGCCCTTGTGCCCGAGTTGCGAATAGAGTGCCGAACGAGCGGGAGATGCAGCGTATTTTCGCTCCAGCGTCTTAAGCGTTCCGATCGCTTCGGAAACCATGTGTCCACGTTCGCCGTCCGCGATGGATCGCCACGCCTTCCAGTCAAACCGGAAAAACTGATGCAGCGCGCTCGCGCCCTCAAGCGTCAGCGGAACCGGCGGATGCGAATCGGGTACTTGATCGGTCACTTCATCTCCCTCGAACACATCTCATCCTAACAAATGAGAAATGCAGACGTGTGCATGCGCTCTTCTCGCCTTCAATCTCGTCCAAAACTCAAAAGTGCGGAGCACCGCGCGAGCGCGCCCTTATATACTGGGAACGCTCATGACTGAAAGAATCCTGGCCCTGCTCGTAGAGTTTGTGACCCGTGTGATCAGCGCCGGGGGTTACGCAGGCATCGTTGGATTGATGGCCATCAACTCGGCCGGAATCCCGCTCCCATCCGAACTCATCATGCCGTTCTCCGGCTACCTGGTTTATCTCGGCCGCTTCAATCTCTTCATGGTTGCCATCGTCGGAATGGTCGGCTGCAACATCGGCTCAGCCATCGGCTATTGGATTGGAGCCAAGGGCGGGCGTCCCTTTGTCGAGCGCTACGGCAAGTGGGTTCTCATGAGCCATCACGACCTGGACCGCATGGGCTGGTTTTTCGCAAAGTACGGCTCCATCGCCGTCCTTCTGGCGCGCATGATGCCTGTGGTGCAGACTTTTATTTCCATTCCAGCGGGAATCGCCCGCATGCCGCGCCTGCGCTTTCATATTTACACATCGCTAGGTTCGGTCATCTGGTACACGTGCCTCGCCTGGGCGGGCATGAAACTTGGCGAACGCTGGCATACCGATCCGCGCCTCGAACAGATATTTCATCGCTTCCATCTCGTCGTTGAGATCGCGATCGTGGCAGCAATCATCTGGTTTGTCTGGTCGCATATAAGGCGCGCGAAACATTCGAGTGCCCTAACGGGAAGCACTCAAAGCGAGCAGGGCGGCACGGTTCTTTAGCGAGCGTGATCGAGCATTGAAATCGATTTCGAAATCATCCGTAAAGGAAGGTTAGGAGAAGCAATGGCAACGAAGAAAAAAGGCGGCGCGAAAAACGAAGTCCCATCGTCGATGGGCCGGAAGACCGCTGCAATGATGGTTGAGCCCGCCAAGGGCAAGTTGGGTGTGATGGTGGTTGGGCTCGGTGCAGTAGCCACCACAATGATCGCCGGCGTTGAAGCGGTTCGCCGCGGACTAGCCAAGCCCATTGGGTCGCTCACACAGATGGGCACCATTCGCCTCGGCAAGCGCACAGATAACCACTCGCCGCTTATCAAAGACTTTGTTCCGCTCGCCGATTTGAAAGACATTGTCTTCACCGGCTGGGACATCTTTGAAGACAACGTCTACGAGGCCGCCAAACACGCCGCGGTTCTGGAGCCCGAAACGCTGAAAAAGCTGAAACCTTATCTCTCCAAGATCAAGCCCATGCCCGCGGTCTTCGATCGCTATTACGTCAAGCGCCTCGACGGCAAGCACGTTAAGAAGGGCAAAAACAAGCGCGACCTGGCCGAGCAGTTACGCGCCGACATTCGCGCTTTCAAGAAAACCGTGAACCGCGTTGTCATGATCTGGGCTGGCTCAACGGAAATTTTCCTCAAACCGACCGCCGTGCATCAGTCCATCGAGGCATTCGAGAAAGGGCTCGAGAAGAACGATCCCGGCATTGCGCCTTCGCAGAT
>CAZVYV010000085.1:0-10186 GCA_964630985.1 uncultured Occallatibacter sp. | reverse complement strand
GCGTGAGCCAGCAACTGAGCCTGATGCCGGTGGTGATGGGCCGGTTTGTCTCCATTAATGGCCAGCAAGTGGATCAAATGAAAGGCCAGCACTATCCGATTCGCATGCTGGAGAGCGCAGAGCTTACCTGGGCCGATACGCCGCCCGAGGGTGACAAAGTGACTGGGGGAGCCTGGTGGACGAGCAGTAGTGCGGCAGAGATCGCGATCGGCGATGGCGTGTCGCAACGCCTCCACGTCGGCGTCGGTTCCAGTGTGGAACTTGAGACGGGGGGGACGACGCGCACGCTCAAAGTCGCAGCTATTTATCGCGCCGACGGCCAGCACCTGGGCGCGAGAGTGTCGTTTGTTCTGCCTTCGGGATTGATTTCCGATCAACCGGCCACCTGGTACGGCGGCGCGCACATTGACCCCAAGCAAGTGCCCATCATGGAGCGCGCGTTATTCACCGCTTATCCCACCATTACCATCATCAACGTCGCCGACGTACTCGAACGCATCGAGGATGTCGTCGATCAAATCACGTTCGTGGTGCGCCTGCTTGCCGGGTTCTCGATTCTTGCAGGGCTCACAATTCTCGCCTCGAGCATCGCCAGCACGCGTTTCCGCCGCATGCAGGAAGCCGTTGTCCTCAAGACCCTCGGCGCGACGCGCATGCGCATCGTGCGCACCTTCAGTATTGAGTTCAGCGTTCTAGGCTTGCTGGCCGGCACGGTTGGCGTCGTCTTTGCCAACCTGCTCACGCGCGTGCTTCTGCATCGCCTGGATATTGGCTTTCAGATCGCATGGGGCGCTACAGCCACCGCGCTTGTCGGAACCGCTTTGCTGGCTACGGCAACGGGCTGGATTGCGAGCTACCGTATTCTCGGACTGCGGCCGCTCGAAGTGCTCCGCGAGGAATAGGCGAATTGCGG
Source organism: uncultured Occallatibacter sp. (assembly GCA_964630985.1). Classification (GTDB taxonomy): domain Bacteria; phylum Acidobacteriota; class Terriglobia; order Terriglobales; family Acidobacteriaceae; genus Telmatobacter. The sequence goes on along the minus strand of CAZVYV010000085.1, from coordinate 9,273 downwards.
ATCGTGAACGGAGAACAATGAACGGGAATCCACCGGCCGCGACTCGGCGCAGTATCGAGCAATCCGTTGGAGATTCACCTTCGGATTGCCCGGAAGCCTGAAATTGACCGCGCGCGGGAATCTCCGTACCATGAAGAGGTTGGCTTTGCGCGCCCTTCCTGGGAGCCTGGCCAATCGGCCGCAAGACGAGCCGCACTCGCGCTTGTTGCCCCCTCGTTCAATGGTAGGACAGCTGACTCTGGATCAGCATATCGGGGTTCGAATCCCTGGGGGGCAGCCAAATCATCGATTCGTGAAGTTCCGGCCCTTATCCGATTGAATCGATCTCTCCGGCTGGATCCACGCGAAACGCCCCTTTAGCTTCGGACGAATGCCAGCAGGTCCGCATTGACCACGTCGGCATGAGTGGTCATCAAGCCGTGAGGGAAGCCCGGGTAGATTTTGAGCGTTCCATGCTTGAGTAACTTCGCCTGCAGAAGGGAAGCGTCTTTGTAGGGGACAATCTGATCGTCGTCTCCCTGCAGCACGAGGGTCGGCACCGTGATCGATTTCAAATCATCGGTTTGGTCTGTCTCGGAGAATGCCTTGATGCCTTCGTAGTGAGCCTGTGCGCTGCCCATCATCCCCTGTCGCCACCAGTTCTGGATCGTTCCTTGCGAGACCTTCGCGCCGGGCCTGTTGAAACCGTAAAACGGCCCCGACGGGAGATCGAGAAAGAACTGGGCCCGGTTTGCTGCGAGCGCTTTGCGCAATCCATCGAATACGTCGATCGGCGTGCCGCCCGGGTTCTTTTCGGTCTTGAGCATGAGCGGGGGAACGGAGGCGAGCAGCACGGCCTTGGCAACGCGTCCTTGAGGCTGGCCGAATTTGGCGACGTACCGCGCCACTTCGCCACCACCCGTCGAATGCCCGATATGGATCGCATTCTTCAGGTCGAGATGCTCAGCCACTGCCGAGGCGTCAGACGCGTAGTGATCCATGTCGTGGCCGGTATCCACCTGCGAGGAACGGCCATGACCGCGCCTGTCATGCGCTACGACGCGGTAGCCGCTGGCAAGAAAGAACAGCATCTGATTGTCCCAATCGTCGGATGACAGAGGCCAGCCATGGTGAAACACGATCGGCTGCTTGTCCTTCGGGCCCCAATCCTTGTAGAAAATCCGAGTACCGTCCTTGGTTGTAACCGTTGGCATACCGTTCTCTCCTGTGCTTGTGTGTGAAGTTGATGAAGCCGTCATCCCGTGCAGATATGGAGCCGGTTAACGAACATCAGTCCACAACCCGACACCACATTGCGATTAGCCCATAAGCTCGGAGACGAGTCTATTGGACGATGGTATCGATTGACGCCTTTTTTCTGCTGGGCCGACGAGCGCGTGAATAAGGATAGCCGGATTCCTCGTGTCCGGACCTACATGATACAAACCCAAGTAGAAACGCTGAGGCCGATGCGAAAAAAAACGGAAGCGTTAGCACAATGTTGTTGAGGGCCGAATCGAGTCGAGTTACAGTTGTGTCTTAGGCCCACCCTGATGGATTCCGATCCGAAGAGCGCAACCGAATTGCCAAATAGATTGCCTGCCCTCGCGCAACCAGTATCCGCGCCACTTACACGTGCCGCAATCTTCCTGGTCGCGACGCTCAACTCGGGATCTGATGTTCGCGCCACGCTACGCTCGTTCTGCGGCGACCTGCCCGCTCTGTTTCGCGCCGTAGAATTCCGCGACCTGGAAGGAGGACTCTCCTGTGTCATGGGGATCGGGTCCGACGCGTGGGACCGTCTGTTCGGATCACCGCGGCCAGTGGAATTGCACCGGTTCCGGGAGATTCGCGCCGGAGAGCGCCATGCGGTGTCGACCCCTGGCGACCTGCTGTTCCACATTCGAGCCAAGCGCATGGACCTGTGCTTCGAAATGGCCACGCAGATTATGGCTCGCATCGGAAATGCCGTATCGCCGGTCGACGAAGTGCAAGGCTTCCGATACTTTGATGACCGCGATCTGCTGGGTTTCGTCGATGGGACCGAGAATCCCAGAGGAGCGGCCGCGACCGAAGCCGTTCTCATCGGTGACGAAGATGCCAACTTTGCCGGCAGCAGCTATGTCATCGTGCAGAAGTACCTGCATAACGTGGATGCATGGAATGCTCTTTCCACAGAGGCGCAGGAGCGCATTATCGGCCGCGCGAAGCTTTCTGATATTGAAATGGACGACTCGGTCAAACCGACATCGGCGCACAGCGCGCTCACGACCATCGTCGAAGACGGGAAGGAAATAAAAATTCTGCGCGACAACATGCCCTTCGGCCGCCCGTCGCAAGGCGAATTTGGCACTTATTTCATCGGTTACAGCCGTTCCCCACGCACCATCGAGCAAATGCTGGAAAACATGTTCGTAGGCAGGCCGCCTGGCAACTACGACCGCCTGCTTGACTTCAGCCGGGCTGTCACTGGAAACCTGTTCTTCGTTCCATCGGCGACTTTCCTGGAGAACGTAGCTGAAGACCAGCCCGAGGTTGCGGTAGCCTTTTCAGCGTCAGCGGTGGACGAAACCGCTTCATCCATACCATCGGTGCACGACGATTCGCTTCGCATCGGATCCCTCAAAGGAGAAATACAACATGAATAATCTTCATCGCGACCTTGCTCCCATTTCCGACTCGGCCTGGGCGCAGATTGAAGCCGAAACGTCGCGTACGCTTAAGCGCTACCTTGCCGGACGGCGGGCCGTCGACGTGAAGGGCCCGGGGGGCACAGGCCTGTCTGCTGTTGGCACCGGCCACCTGCGGACGATCGCCGCCCCGGCGAAAAGCATCGTCGCAACGCAACGCGAAGTGAATGCCCTGGTCGAGCTACGTGTCCCATTCGAACTCGATCGCCGAGCCATCGACGACGTTGAGCGCGGTGCAAACGATTCCGATTGGCAACCCGCGAAGGACGCCGCGCGACAGCTAGCCTTTGCCGAGGACGGGGCCATATTTGAGGGTTATGCCGCCGCAGGTATCGAGGGAATTCGCAAAGGGACAAGCAATCCAATCATGGCCCTGCCGGCCGACGTGCGTCAGTACCCGGAAGCCATTGCACAGGGCCTGAGCAGATTGCGTCTCGTGGGCGTCAACGGCCCTTACTCAGTGCTACTCGGAGCCGATGCTTACACCGCGCTGGCTGAAACCAGCGACCACGGCTATCCGGTGTTGGAGCATGTCAAACGGCTGGTCGACGACCAAATCATATGGGCACCTGCCATTGCCGGCGCTTTTGTTGTGACTACACGTGGCGGCGATTTCGAACTGCACATTGGCCAGGACGTTTCCATCGGCTATCTCAGTCACTCCGATCGGTCTGTCCGCCTCTATCTGCAGGAGACGTTCACTTTCCTCCTGCTCACTGATGAAGCGGCAGTCGCGCTGGCTCCTCCCCAGAAGGCAAAGAAGGTTTGAGAGATCCAAGCTACAAACGTGAGGGAGTTTTCCCCAACCTATAAGTTGATGGCGTTTCTATGTTTCCGTTCCGGTCCGTTTTCCGCGGTAAGCGCCATTCTTAGCTGCTGATTCTTTACAAGAAGCTCACACAGACACTGTTGCAAGGTCTCCAGGTGGCCTTGCCAGGCTTCTTCGATTCTTTGCGTCCATTCGTCATGCCCGTGTCGCTCCATGTGTAGTCTGTCCGTGTTTTGCTCGGTCGCCATGGCTTCAGAATCCGTTTGAGCGAAATGCGCTTGACGCCTCTGAGTGGCCATCACATCTCCAATGCGAATAGTTGCGGTCGTCATAACGGTGCTCCTTGTGCGCCTGCCGAGAGATTCTTCTGGCGCCATCTGCAGTGTTCGGGTCCGACTTGTTCGGATGCGCCGTACAGATACCATTACGCCAGAAAAGCCGTGGCGAATCCATTGGACAAAAGTATCGGTTGATGCCTTGGTGTCAATCGGCGGGATCGCGAGGCGCAAGAGATCCCATAGTTCAGTCAATTTTCTTTACCTCGTGAGGAACAGTCCCCGCCTGCCGCAGCCTTCGGAAGCTATCAGTACAGAAGGCTTGCTGGACGGCGCAGTTTGTAACGTTCCCTTAACCGACATGGGTTTTTCCGGGGATCCGGGCTTTATGAGGGTATGATGGATGGACGATTAGTGGCTGGCGCGCTTCCCTTCTGATTTGCGCGCTCAACCCTTCCGCCGGGCCAATTCAGCTGCCCCGCCGCCATGTTCGTAATCGGCTCAATGTAAGTGACCAGATCGCGGCGCGAGTAGCCTGCCCATTCAGGAGCCCTAAGATGGCATTCAGCGATTCCACAGCGGAGTTGAAGCACCTTCAGCGCTCGATGAGCGATCTGGTCAGCGTGCTGGCACTGCCTGCGGTTTGGAGCGGGCAAGAGCCGCGCAAAATCGTGACGACTTTCCACGATGCTCTGATGGCGACGCTGAATCTCGATTTCCTGTATACACATGCGAAAATCGAGGCGGATGGGGAACCCATCGAGGTATTAAGGACCGCGCCGCCTTACGCGCCTGTACAGAATAGGATCCGCCAGGCACTCGATGAGCAGCTCGGAGACGACCCGCGGAGGTGGCCGGCAGAGGTACGCAGCCGGCTCGCAGGGCGGGAGACTTCACTCTTGGCAATAGAATTGGGTCTCGAGGCTGAAATTGGAATCGTCGTAGCCGGATCCGAGCGTGCCGATTTCCCGACGCAGTCGGAGCGATTGCTCCTGGGTGTGGCAGCCAATCAAGCCGCTGTCAGACTGCAGCAGGCACGGCTCTTGAGCGAGCAGAAACGGATCGCCAACGAACTCGATCGGCGGGTCGCGGAGCGAACAAGGGAGCTTGCTGAAGCCAACAAAGAACTGCAACTTCAAGTTGGGCTGCTGCAGCATCTTCCAGTATCCGCCTGGACGCTCAAGCCTGATGGGACACCGGATTTCGTGAATCGTGTTTGGCTCGATTACTCCGGTCAAACCCTCGATTTCGTCCGGTCGCACCCCGAGGCCTGGATGACCGCGGTCCACCCCGACGATCGCGAAACGGCATCAAGGGCGTTTTGGGAAGGAGTGCGCTCGGGAGAGGGTTTTGCGGTTGAAACCAGGTCTCTCCGCGCCAAGGACGGGACCTATCGCTGGCATCTCCAGCAAGCCGTGGCTGTGCGCGATGCTGACGGAAAAGTCCTCAAATTCGTCGGTACCACCACCGACATCGACGACCAGAAACGTGCCCAAGAGGAGTTGCGAGCGAGCGAGATCAATCTCCGCCAGATTCTCGACGGTATTCCTGGGTTTGTGTGCACGTTGAGTCCGGCCGGTCAGGTTGATCTTCCCAACCAACGACTTCTAGAGTACTTCGGCAGGACGCTCGCGGAAGTGAATGCTTGGCCAACCAACGATCTTGTTCATCCGGACGATCTTCCGCGCGTGATTGCGGAAGTAACACATTCGTTCGCAACGGGAGCTCCCTATGACAGTGAACTCCGCTATCGCCGGGCCGACGGTGTCTATCGATGGTTCCAGGTTCGAATCTGTCCTGTGCACGACACAGAGGGCAGAATCACAAGATGGTATGGTCTCATAACCGACATCGAGGATCGCAAGCGCGCCGAAGATGCGTTACGCGAAAGCGAGCACGAATCTCGCTTAATCGTGGATGGCATCCCAGGCCTGATTGCAGTTTTAGACAAGAACGGCGAGTTAGAGCGGGTCAATCAACCAATCTTGGACTACCTTGGAAAGTCGCTGGAAGAGTGTCGTCAATGGGCCGTAGACGACACCATTCACCCGGACGATCGCCCTGGATACCTTCAGGCTTTTGAGCGAGCATTCGCCGCAGGAGAAGCAGTTGAATATGATGCGGCACGAATTCGCCGTTTCGATGGTGTCTACCGATGGTTAGACATGCGCGGGCTTCCTCTTCGTGACCGGCAGGGGCACATCGTCCGATGGTACTTCCTTTTAACAGAAGTTGACGATAGAAAGCGTGCCGAAGACGAACTCAGGCGGAGCGAGGCAAGACACCGGGTTGTGGTTGAAACAGCCAGCGATGTCGTGGTTAGTATCGACGAAAACGGCAAAATCATTCTTGCGAATCCTGCAACAAAGCGAATATTTGGATACGCCCCGGAAGAGCTTATCGGTAAACCTCTCACGGTTCTCATGCCCAAAGCGATGCGTGGGCTCCATGAGGCTGGTTTCAAACGATATCTGAAAACCGGCGCGAGACAGCTGAACTGGCAGGGGACTGAGATGACAGCAATGCGGGCCGACGGCGAGGAGTTTTCGGTCGAGGTCTCATTCGGAGAGATGACTACGGATCAAGGGAAATTATTTACAGGATTCATTCGGGATATCTCCGAAAAGAAGCGCGCTGAAGAAGAGTTGCGCAGCACTCATGCGGAAATTGCAAGAATGATGCGAGTCTTAACGGTCGGACAATTGACAGCATCCATTGCGCACGAGGTAAATCAACCGTTGTCTGGCATCGTGACAAATGCCAGCACGTGCCTTCGGATGCTGAGCAGCGATCAGCCGAACATAGAAGGTGCGCGCGAAACGGCGCGGCGCACAATTCGTGATGGGAATCGCGCCTCGGAGGTTGTGACGCGCCTGCGGGCGCTCTTCAGAAGAAAGGAAGTTGCTGCAGAGCCGATTGACCTGAATGATGCGGCGCAAGAAGTGATCGCGCTTTCGATGAGTGAGTTACAGAGCGACAGGATCCTGCTCCGGCACGACTTCGCTGAGAATCTGCCGGCAGTGAAAGGCGACCGCATTCAGATTCAGCAGGTCATCCTGAACCTGGTGCATAACGCTCTGGATGCGATGCGCGGTATTGACGACCGCCCGAGAGAGCTGCTGATTAAAACGGAGAGCGGCGATAACAAAAGCGTGCAGCTCACGGTGCAGGACACAGGTATTGGGTTCGCTCCCGATGCTGCCGATCGGCTCTTCGAATCGTTTTATACAACCAAGGACGATGGAATGGGGATCGGGCTTTCCGTCAGCCGTTCGATTATTGAAGCCCACCGTGGGCGGCTCTGGGCCTCGGTCAACGATGGCCCAGGATCCTCGTTCGCATTCTCCATCCCAAGCGACTAAAGCGCCTAATCCATTTAGAAGCGATGGCTGGTGTACAACTCCCGGCTCAAGCCCGCCAATACCTAAGTACAATAGACGCCGCTAACAAGGAGGCGGAAAATGATGTAGTGGAGTGTTGCAAAAGGGGCTCCATGGAGACAAACTCATCCGCGTTGTTGATGCGCAGCCGTGAGTGGCGGGAACAGCACTCCGGGACGAGCACATCGACTTCCTCAAGCAGCGCTGGAGCGATCGCTGGGTTCTCCACGTTGGATAAGAGTGTTCTAAAGTGCGGAATGGGATCTTCATGTTGAATCCACGGTCTCTCGTATCGATCGTCGACGATGATGAATCGGTCCGGGAATCGCTGCCGGATTTACTCAAGGAATTCGGTTTTGCATCTCAGACATTCTCTTCGGCGGAGCAGTTCCTAGCTTCAGATGGAATCTCGCACACCAAATGCTTGATCCTCGACATCGCTATGCCGGGAATGACCGGTCCTGATTTGCAGCGCGAACTGAAGCGCCGCGGGTCGAGTGTCCCAATCGTCTTCATCACTGCCCAAAGAGACGAGGCCGGGCAGTCGCTCCTTATCGAGCGTGGCGCGGTCGCATGTTTGACCAAACCGTTCAGTGATACTGAGTTGCTCGACGCGCTGAATTCCGCTCTTCGGATCAAGTGAACGTTGTTTTTCAACTTCGTGCTTCGGATTTACAATGATTTCTGCCAGTGCACATGGTCGCGAAACGAGGGCCCTTCCCATGTCACAGACCCCGCCAATTGTTTTCGTCGTCGATGACGATATCTCCGTTCGAGAGTCACTCGAGCTTTTGCTTCGCCATGAAGGTCTGTGCGTAGAAACATTTGTCTCGGCGCAGGAATTCCTCAGCCATCCGCGCGCAACGGTACCGAGTTGCCTGGTTCTGGACTATTCTCTTCCCGGATTTAATGGTCTCGAACTGCAGAAGCGTATTGCGGTGGAAAGGAATGAGATGCCGATCATCTTCATCACTGGGCACGGGAATATTCCTATGACCGTGCAGGCGATGAAAGCGGGAGCTGTTGAATTTCTCACCAAGCCGTTTAGCGATCAAATTCTACTAAATGCCATCCACAATGCCTTGCGACGAAGCAAAGCATTACTTGACCGCGACACAGAAATTCGGGCGTTGAAAGCTCGATACACGCTCCTCACCGCCCGCGAACGCGAAGTGATGGTACTCGTTGTCTCCGGCCTTCCGAACAAGCAGGTCGGGAGCGAATTGGGCATTAGCGAGATCACAGTGAAAGCGCATCGCGGCAGTATGATGCGAAAGATGGAAGCCGATTCTCTTCCCGAATTGGTCAGCATGGCCGCCCGCCTGCGCCTTGTCCGGCCGACTCTCGCAGTAAGCAGCAAGTGAGCAGGATCCCGGCAGAGGGCCTCGCCAACGGCTCATGATACTTGTGCATCGGGCGGGTGGTTGCGCAACCAACATCCAAAAGGCTCGAGCACTTCGCAGATAAGCAGCAGCCATGAGGCCGAGACGATCCTGGATCGTCTCGCGGCTACCAGCGACGAGCGGGAGCGGCACCATCCACGTGGAGTATCTCCCCGTTCACATGGCCGGCCTTCGCCAGGTAAAGAACGGCTTCGACGATATCCGTTACCGTCGCTTTTCTTATGACCGGTTGCACCGTCGGGTCGTTGGGATCGCTGGGGTGCATGGGTGTATCGACCTCGCCGGGAGCTACAGCATTAAAGCGAATGCCATCGTTTGCATACTCGACTGCAAGGTTCCGGGTTGCCGCATTCAACCCACCTTTAGTCATCATCGAAATCGAACCATTTTCGCCGGCGATTGGCCGATCTGCAAGGGCGGCACTGATGGTTACGACGCATCCCGACTTCTGCTTCAGCATTTCTTTCACAGTGCGCTGCGTGATGTAGAAAAATCCGAGTAGATTTGTGGAGACAAGGGCGTTGAAGTCCTCAGTAGTGAAATCAGTGAAGGGCCTGGTTAGAAAGATGCCGGCGTTGTTCACCAAAACGTCGATGGTTCCGAAGTCGTTGATTGCCGCCTCGACGGCCTGGGCAGCCGTTTCCTGGTTGGCGATATCGCCATCGATTCGAACCAGGTTGCCGGCTGCAGGCAACTTCTGAGTCGCATGACGAGAGGTTGCGACGACGTTATAACCCTCCGCCAAAAAACGCTCGACCAAGCCTGCGCCAATTCCTC
>CAZVYV010000084.1:0-10219 GCA_964630985.1 uncultured Occallatibacter sp. | reverse complement strand
AAGAGCACGACCAGAGCTACAAGCAGGAAGAGACGCCGCGCTACAACGCGCGCGACGTGGCCGTGATGCGCGCCAAGCTGGCCAGTGCGGTGGTGGTGATGGGCTCGGCCACGCCGTCGCTCGAGAGCTGGCAGAATGCGGAGCGCGGAAAGTACACGCGCATCGAACTCGTCGACCGCGTGATGAATCGGCCGCTGCCCGAGGTCGAGCTCGTCGACATGCGGAGCGAGTTCAAGGAAACGAGCAAGGACGCGCTCTTCTCGCGTTCGCTGGTTGAGGAAACGAAGGCTGCGCTGGAGCGCGGCGAACAGGCGCTGATCCTGCTGAACCGGCGCGGCTACTCGTTTGCCGTGATGTGCCGCTCGTGCGGCGAAAAACTGGAGTGCCAGAACTGCGCCATCGCGCTGACGCACCACAAGGCACAGCTCGATGACAGCGCCGAAGCGCGTGCAGGGCAGCGGCTGGAGTGCCACTACTGTGGTTACAGGCGCACGGTGCCGGCGCGGTGCCCAAAGTGCGACAGCGAGCATTTGTATTACCTGGGCGCGGGCTCGCAGCAAGGTGAGGAGCGGCTCACAGAGATTTTTCCCTTCGCGCGCATCGGGCGCATGGACCGCGACACGGTGCGCGGGCGCTACGATCTTGAACATCTGCTGGCTCGGCTGCACTCGGGCGAAATCAATTTGCTCGTTGGCACACAGATGATCGCCAAGGGGCACGACATTCACAGCGTGACGCTGGTTGGCGTGGTGGGCTGCGACCATGCGCTTTCCATGCCGGATTTTCGCGCGGCAGAACGCGTGTTTCAACTGATGACGCAAGTGAGCGGGCGCGCGGGCCGCGGCGATCTGCCAGGCCGCGTGGTGGTCCAGACGTACTATCCCGATCACTACGCGATCCTGGCGGCGATGAAGCACGACTACAAATCGTTCGCGGAACGCGAGCTGAAGTATCGACGCTGGATGCACTATCCTCCTTTCGGCGCGCTGGCCAACGTGCTGGTGCAGTCGCAGAAACTCGAAGAGGCCGCGGGGTGGTCGGCGCTGCTGGGCAAGTATCTGCAAAAAGCCGCGATCGAAGGCGTGAGAGTGCTCGGCCCGTGCACAGCGCCGATCGCGCGCATCAAGGGCGTGTACCGATTCCACATGATCTTGAAGAGCGCAACGCGCAAGGCGCTGAACGAAGCGTTGCGCGGCCTGCTGGCGCATGCGTCGGAGAACGATGTGCCACGGCGGAACTTGATCGTCGACGTGGACGCGCTGCGGCTGATGTAATTGTGGCGGCGGAGTCAGCGGGGTTAGCGGAGCTAGCGGAGTTAGACGCAGGCGACCGGTGGATCACGAACTGCGAACCTCGAGTGAAACAAAGGTAAAGGAATGAGGCGGTTAGGTGGTCAAGGTGCACCTCGCACATTTGAGATGATCGTGTGTTGATTCCAAAGGAGTTGTTTGTCATAAAATCGACATAATTGCATGCTTGTTTTCGACTTTTCGGAAGACGGTTTATTGATTCTAAAGAAGTTAAGTGGCGAATATCTGGCGAAACTTCCTTAATTTTTTTATTTAATTATTTTTCGCGTTTTGCTGCCGGGCTTCGCAGGCACGCTGGCAACGGTGATTGCGGGAGCGGTTTTGATTGCCATGAAGAATCCACCTTTCATCTTCAAGGCTACTTATCTGCGCGAATTAATCGGCAAACTTCGCAGGAAATATATTCGTCATGGAATGAGGGGGATGAGGTTGCGTTGCGCAGTCAGACCCCTTGACACGAATTCGTGAAGCATTTTTTGACCGTTGACGTTTCCGGGTAGCCTAGACTCTTTTGCTGAGGTGGATGATGAAAAGCTTCGTTGCAGCCATGCTGCTGGCGATGTGTATCGCGCCATTGAACTATGCGCAAAAGACGCGATTCGGGCAGAAAACCGAAGCGCCCAACCCAGCCGATTTCACCCTCAAGGTGCATCTATCCGCGTCGCACATTCGGCGGGGGTGTCTTGGGTATGGAGATCAGCTGTCCTGCGGAAATCAACTCTATGCTGAGGTTGTCCTGAACGGAAAGAAACTCGAATTAAGCGGTCCGCCCGTCAGCATTGAGAAGCAGGGCGCGATGATCGTTCCAGGCGACTATGCTGTCCGGCTGACGCAAGATGTTCACAACTCAGACGGCACGGCAATCTATCAGGCGTTCGACTTGCTTCTGCCGGATAACACCGTGTGGCATTGCTTTACGACCGGGATCTCGGAGTAGAGCCGAAAGCGCGGGGATTGATCTACTTGGCGGATGCGAAAGAATTCACTTGCTGAAGAATCGAAGTGGTCGGTATGATCCGGCCAGCTTCCGCACGGCCCTACACAAGCGCGGTCTGTGGACTCGGGAAGCGGTTCATTGGCAGATCGCACGCTTTTCCCCGGCGAGCGTGGACGCAACGACGATGTGACGCCGACACTTGCCTCAGCATTGAACAAATCGCGAGTCTTGCCGATGGGCGTGAAGTATCTTGTTCCGGAAACGGAATTGGACAGAACGAACTGGGCGAGCTGCGGCGATTTGAGGAGGAGAATATGCGAACCATCACGAAAGTGCTTGTCACCTCGATCCTGCCTGCGATTCTGCTGGTCTGCATGCTTCCGCAGCAGGCGAGGCCGCAGAGCCGGGCGAATTTCTGGTTTCTGAACAACACAGGGAAGACCTTGAACAACCTGTATGTTTCGCCGCACTCGGCGAACTCGTGGGGCACGGACGTGCTGGGGCGCGCAGCTCTGCCTGACGGGATGGGAACGTTGATCGTTTTTCCGCCCGCATGGCGCGGGGTTTGCCATGAGGATTTCAAGCTGGTCTTCAGCGACGGAACCGCAGAGCAATATCAGCAGGGCATCGATGTATGCCAATTGCACGCTCTGCAATTCGACGCGGCGACAGTTTCAGGATTCTAACGGGGAGCAACTCCTTTTTGACTGCGGGGCGCACGGTGCGCGCCCCGCTTCGCTCCCCGCCTCCCTCCGGGATGACACCGGTTGGCGGCGGGGCAGTCATCCGTCAGGATGCATGATCTTGTGCTCACTGACGGCGCCGCCATCTTCGCGCTTTAAACCGGCGAAGACCACTGTCGACACGATCGTCAGCGCTCCCAGGCAGAGGAACGCCTTGTGAATGCCGTGGATCATCAGCAGGGGATTGGAATACGCTTGTCCCGGCACAAAGAACGCCGTGGTCAAACCCGCGATGGCCACGCCAAAACTAATCGACATCTGTTGCATCGTGCTGGCGATGGAGCTTGCGTTTGAAGTGTCCTTTTCCTCTACGTCGGCATAGACCAGCGTGTTCATTGTTGTGTACTGCAGGCTGGTGCAGGCCCCATAGAAGAAAGCAATGGCCACGATCTGAGCGACCGATGTGTCGCGATGAATGGTGGTGAATAACAAGAGCAGCAACCCGATTGCTATCGTATTCGAAACCAGAACGCCCTTGTAGCCGATGTTTGCCAGCAGCTTTCTCAGGATGGCTTTCATACCGAGGGCCGCGATGGCCTGGGGCATGATCAGCAATCCCGACTGCACCGGAGTGTATCCCAGGCCCGTTTGGTAGAGAAGGGGCAACAGAAAAGGTACGCCGCCAATTCCGAGCCGGGTGAAGAAGCTGCCGTTGACCGAGATGCGAAATGTACGAACGTCAAAAAGGTGCAGGTTGAGAAGCGGAAACTTCAACTGGCGCGCATGTACCCAGTAGGCAGCCAGCAGCGCGCCCGAGATGGCCAGCAGTCCCGCAATTTCGCGACCGCTCAACGTGTGTTCGCCAAAGACCTCGAGCACATAGGACAGAAGAGCAATTCCTGAACCGAAGAGCACCAGCCCGACAAAATCCAGCGGATGCACATGCTCTTCTCTGAAGTCGGGCAAATGCAGATACACCATGATCAGGCCTAGCAGGCCAATGGGAATATTCAGGAAAAAGATGACGCGCCAGTGGGAGTAGCCGACAATCAGTCCGCCTGCGACGGGACCCAGCATCGGGGCAATCAGCGCGGGAACGGAAACAAAGCTCATCACGCGCAGTAGATCGGACTTGGCGAAAGAGCGCACCAGAGTGAGGCGTCCGACAGGCACCATCATGGCGCCGCCCATGCCCTGGACGATGCGACACGCGACAAGCAGATGGATGTTGCTGCACAGCCCGCACATCAGAGAGCCCAATGTAAACAGTCCGATGGCCGAAGCGAACACGCGTCGCGTTCCGAAGCGGTCGGCCATCCATCCGCTGATGGGGATAAACAGGGCGAGGGCAAGCGTGTAGCTGGCCAGCACGGCCTTCATGGCCAGCGGACCCACGTGGAGTGCTTCTGCAACCGCGGGCACAGCGGTGTTCAGAATCGTGGTATCGAGTGACTCCATGAAGAAGGCCACGGCGACCAGCCAAGGCAACATGGCGGTGTGGGCCGGCGCAGGTGCGGTGCTGTTCGTGGCAAGGATGGGCGGATCAGGACTCATAAGACAGGGAGCTCATAAGAAAAGGATCACACATCGCATCAGAGTTTCCGGCTCCCGTAGCGCAAGTGGGTTGGATGCAAAGAGGCGCTAGCGCGGGAATGTGAAGGGGTCGATGTTGAGGAGTTGCAGGAGGGAGTTGTCGTAGAAGGGCGTGGGTGTGAAGGTGAGTGCGAAAAGCACGAGGCCGAGGATGCCGAGAGCGGCGCGGCCACGCGAGAGGCCTGAATCGATAGGGACTTTGGGATGGCGCAGCGCAGGAATGAGGAGGAAGACGCCCCAGAAGAGCCAGCCGACCCAGTAGATTGTTCCGGCGAGGAAGAGAAGGAAGGGCAGGAGATTGGTCGTGAGGCGGTGCAGGCGCGGCGAAAGAGCGTAGAGAATGTGTCCGCCGTCAAGCTGGCCGCCAGGAATGAGATTGAGAGCGGTGATGAAGAGACCGATCCAGCCGGCGACGAGGATGGGGTGCGGCGAGGCCTGATTGAACGAGGGGACGGCGGGGTTCCAGTGCGTGAGAATGTGGCGCAGCAGGTGGATGGTGAGCGGATCGCCGCCGAAGCGAATGACGGACCCGGGTGCACTGGGTGTGCGCGGCACACTCAGCATGAGGCCAGTGGCGACGGCGATGGCTGAGGCGATGAAGCCGGCGAGCGGGCCGTAGATTCCCACGTCCATGAGCGCGTTGCGGCTGGGAATGCGGGTGCGAATGCGGATGATTGCGCCGAAGGTTCCGCTGAGCGTGGGAGCGGGAATGACCCAGGGGAGAGTGGCGCGCAAGCGGTGAGCGGCGCAGGCGGCGTAGTGACCGTATTCGTGAATGAGGAGAATGCCGAGCAAGGTGAGAGAGTAGGCGAAGCCCGTGAAGAACAGGGCAGGATGATGCAGGAGCCAGGGCCAGGGCCACAGGTCGCTTTCGCGCGCGACGGGCGGCAGGCCTTGAATGAAGTTCTGCATGAAGCGAGCGCCGTTGGCGCTGGTGGTGGCAATGCTGGCGAGGAGAAGCAGCAGCGGCAGGGCGTAATCGCGAAAGAGTGGGCGCAACCGGGGCCTTTCGGAAAGTCGCGCCGTGGGGTTGGTCGACTCGAAAGTGAGAGATTCAAAATCCTGGAGACATGAGCACGCGGATACGACGGGGCAACTCAGCGGGCAGTTGCTCGCGCGGGGCGGCCAGAAATTTGGCGAATGGCAACGCTGCTAGCTGGGTGAGGAGCCCGGCTCGAGCGCGTGCAGTTCCTTGCCCGGCTTGAAGCGGACAGCTTTTCCGGGAGCGATGTTGACCTCAGTGCCGGTGCGGGGATTGCGGCCGATGCCGGTTTTGCGGGCGCGGACGCTAAAGACGCCGAATCCACGAAGCTCAATGCGCTCGCCGGCGGCCAAAGCCTGCTTGAGGCCCTCGAAGACCGTGTCCACTGCCGCCTCAGCCTTGGTGCGCGGCAGGCCCGTGCGCTCGACCACGTTGTGAACAATATCCTGCTTGATCAATGGAGTAACCTCCGCTGGGAGAACTGGTTGAAGCGTATGTTACCACTTACACCGCTCATACTACAGATTTTGTTGCGATTAGAAAAGACAGGGACCGGGGACCAGGGATTAGGGATTAGGGAACTGGGGACGGCGGACAACAGTGGTCAGTGATGGAGGAACTGTCAACGGGCGTGGGCTTTCGATTAAGATGGGGTTCGAGTCCGAGCCAACTCCGCCACACTGCCGGGGTGCCGCTCTAAAGCACCGGGGACAGGAGACGCATGTCGATACAGAGCGATCGATGGATCAGGGAACAGGCGCTGAAGCATGGGATGATTGAGCCGTTCAGCGAGAAGCAGGTCGCCGGCGGCGTTATTTCGTATGGTCTCTCTTCGTACGGATACGATCTGAGAGTCTCGAACGAGTTCAAGATATTTACCAATGTGAACAGCGCGGTCATCGATCCCAAGGCGTTCGACGAGCGGTCGTTCGTATCGGTGGAAGCGGATTCAGTGATTATTCCGCCGAATTCGTTTGCGCTGGCGCGGTCAGTGGAGTACTTCCGCATTCCGAGAGACGTGCTGACAATTTGCGTGGGGAAGTCGACGTATGCGCGGTGCGGCATCATCGTAAACGTGACGCCGTTCGAGCCGGAGTGGGAGGGTTTTGTGACGCTGGAGATTTCAAATACCACTCCGCTGCCTGCAAAGATCTATGCGAACGAAGGACTGTGCCAGATTCTGTTCTTCCACGGAGACCAACCGTGCGAGACCAGCTATGCAGACCGCAAGGGAAAGTACCAGAAGCAGCAGGGAATTGTGCTGCCGAAGCTGTAGAACGCGATTCAAGAATGGTTGTATGAAATTTATCTGGGCGGCTGCAACCTTAGCGTCAAAGCCCTAGCACCAATTTCTCAGCAAGGCGAATGATGGTGGTATTTGCGAACTTGGTTCATGGGTGAATGATTGTGAGGGGACACGTTCAACAGATTTGGGCTGCCGGAACCTGGCAGAGCCTCGAGCAATCGGGGCCTCGCGCGAACATGATTCGCCGAGCCGCATCATGGCACGGTCAGACGATGGCTTTCGAGTTCGCTGACGATGCCGATTAAAGCAGGGAACATCGAGACCAGATCGGCGCGGTTGTTTGGGGCAGGCGCGACGAAACAGTCCAAAGAAAAAGACAAGGTTACGCCGATATTTTTCTCCCGGATCAGCGAAGACAAAATCGCGAAAAATTCGAGGGGGGCCGGATGGAATTCGGCTGCGCGTCGACCGACGTGGGGACTGGTGTGGGGATGACATCGTCGAAACATGGTCCTGATGCAATTCGTATTGGAGTGGCGGCGGATGAACCGATTCGCGTCGCCGGGCTGGCCAGCATCTTTGATCAGCCTGGCCAAAACGGGGAATATGAGCTAGTTCCGGTTATCGCTCCGCTGAATGAGCTGCTGGCGCTCCACGACATCGAGTATGTGGTTATCGACCTTCATTCGGTTCCAGGCGATTTGGAAGTTGTGGACAAGATTCGGACGCTCAGGCCTGACGTGCGTTCAATCGTGATTGGGCCTGACGGCGATGACGAACTGATCCTGAATGCGATCATGGCCGGGGCAAGGGCGTACCTTGGGCAGTCCGCCGGGCCTGAGATGGTCCGCAGAGCGATTGACGTGGTAACAGCAGGGTCGATCTGGGCTCCGCGGCGGCTGCTGTGCCGCGTGATCGATCGCCTGATGAAGGCGCCTAACTTGTCGCAAGTGCTCTATCGACAACAGCTTACGCAGCGCGAGCAAGAGGTCCTGGAGCTCATCCTAGGGGCACATTCAACGCGGGAGATTGCCCGCCGGCTGGGAATTGAGCAGCGGACGGTGAAGGCTTATGTGGGCCGCCTGATGCGTAAGACCGGTGCTGACAATAGGATCCAGCTGTCTATTTCGGCGCTGAGCCACTCTTTTACCCCCGGAGATCGCCTGCGGCGCGGGGTCGTTGAGAGTCACGAAAGTGCCTCAAACTAGGTGAAAGATCAGTTACTTTAGCCACAACACCTAAGTACTCTTGTGCAGTTACCGCAATTTCCGCATTCTTATCACAGAAACAACGCAGATCTGGGGAAAGGAGTTCCCCGGCGGCATGTTTCACATGATGCCAGGGAACTCCTCTTTTTTTTGATTCCGCGTGGTTTCGCGCAGACTGCGATCGCTTTTTCAGCCCTCCCCCCAACTCTAATCAGTCATTCAACAGAGAGCATCCGGCCTGCGTCAGGCCGTGGATCGGGTTTGCCGTCAAGCGGCGGTCTTTTGCTTTAGCTCGCGCTCTATGCGAGCAGCCAGCAGTTTGCGCGCCTTTTCCAGGCGGCGCAGTCTTGAAGGGCTCAGCCTCTGGGCCGCGTGACTGATATAGAACTCAAGCAACCTCATTCCGGCAGCGGTTCCTTGCGGGCTCACTTCTTTTGAGGCGAGCGAATCCGCAAGGGCTTCGGGCGGCTGGGTAAACAGACCGGGATGTGGCTTAGCAGATTCCATATTGAAGCTCGTGGGTTGGATCAAAGTTGGGTTGGACTAGGAGGAGCCGGCGCGGACTCCTGGGGGGAGGGCCGCGCCAGCGCTGCGGTGTGGCTTAGTGGTGCATTTCAGCTTCGCCGAAATACTGCCTGATCGCGTGCAGAAATCCATCGGCCTGCGGAGGCGGAGGCACGTCGCCGCGGAGAATTGCGTCGAAGTGATGGGGTCCGCCGTAGAGCTCATCGGTGTCTCCGGTATTCTGGCTCACCGTTGCTCCATTCAGGTCGATGCCTGCAAAGATTCCGCGGCTGCGCGACCATGTCAGCATTTCAGCGCGCATGCTGATGTCGGTCGAGGCTTGCGCGTCTCGCCCCACAGGTCCGGCTGCAGCTGACGCGTCAGCGCCGATCTTGAACTTGTCATGCAGAAGGTCCTGGAAGCCCTTGTAGTTTGTTGCTACAAGCACCAGATCGGTACCCTGTCCGCCAGCCTGGAAGCCGAACGATCCGCCGGCAAGGCGAATGAACACAGGCGCACTCCAGCCGTGATCGGTGCGGCACGTGACCACGCCCTGCCCGTATTCGGCGCCAACGATGAACGCTCCCTTGATCACGCCTGGCACCACGGCAATGCATTTTGCATGGCGCGCGATCCCATCGGGAACGGCCTTGTCAGGCACCGACATAATCGAGTCGATCACGTTTCGGGCAGCGTCCAGACGGCCATCGAGCTTATCCCTGTCGTCGCCGCCGGCACGCGCCAAAACGGAACAACCACATCCGACAATCAACAGCATCGCAAGAAATTTCTTCATGAAGTACCTCCTTGATTTCACGCCGCACAGGCGTCTTGACGAAGTTTCACAAACTTTCTGTCGTTACCATTGCTTCGATGCAGGTTATGGAGCGGCGGCAAGCCGAATGTGAAACAAAATGTGGAAGTCTTGGCCGGACAGGGAGATGCGATGTGGAGATTGGGAGCCTAGAATATTCTCAGATCTGTGACTTCCAGACGGGCGATAAACCGGGAACTACTCGGTTCGTCGACCTGACAACAATTGCGAGCGCCAGCCGACCCTTGATCTGCGAACTCAGCCCGATTCATTGTCTGCCGTTCCGTCGGAATCGAAACGGTCTTAAGGCAGCTTCGCCATGTCGGTTTTGAATTCCTTGTCGGTCGGCACCACCGCTTCGTCTCGTTCGTAGCCGTCCTTGCGCAAATAGATGTGAACGGTTGACGGCTCCGGCTGAGGAAGTTGGAAGGCACAAGTGCCGTCGCTTCCTGTGAAGCATGTGTTCGTTTTGCCCTGACCGATTTGAACATCGATCTCGACTCCCGGGACGGGCACGCCGGAAACGCGGTCGGTGACCTGCGTGCTGAATTGCCATGGCGGCGGAGGACGCAACGCGAACCACCAAACTGCGAAGCCGACGATGATTACAGCGAGCGTTGCAACGGCCAATTGCAATTTGCGCCTGCGCGCCAAGGGCCAGCCCAGCGCCGGCTTGAGCTGCGCAGCCGCCTGCGCGGGATCGGCGGTAGTGATGCCCTGAACCTCAAGCATGGCCGGCAACGGCGTCTTATCCAGCAGCCACGGCAGGATCGGCTTGTGCAGCGCCTCGCCGCGCGAATACTCGAAGGTGATGTATTCGGAGCCGCGCGTGTTTTGCGACCAGCACAGCACGATGGTGCGCGAAGAGGCGATCGACCGCTCGAGGCGGCGCTTCCACTGCTCGCCGGGGTCGATCGACTGCACATCGAAGAAAACCTCGTA
>CAZVYV010000083.1:0-10249 GCA_964630985.1 uncultured Occallatibacter sp. | reverse complement strand
TCAACCGCAAGACGGCCTACGCCACGTTTGCGGCCGTGCTGGCTGCCGAGGCCGCCGATCTCGACATACTCTGGGGGCTCCGCGGCCCGGTCGATGAGCTCAAGCATCATCGCGGCATCACCCACACTTTCTGGGCCGTGCCCGTGATTGCGGGTGTCGTGGTTGGAGCGGTGGCGCTGCTGCATCTGTGGCGTCAGCGAAACAACCACCGAGCGCTTTTGACAAGCAATGCGGGCGCGGACGCCCGCACGACAGCCGGCGGGGACGCCGGCGCTACAACGAATAAGACGGCGCTCCATTGGGGCTGGCTGTATCTCACCGCCTGCATCGCCGCGCTCAGCCACATCCTGCTCGACTGGACCAACAACTACGGCGTGCGTCCGTTTTTCCCGCTCAATCCTCACTGGTATGCCGGCAGCTTCATGTTCATCGTCGAACCAATTCTCTATGGGCTATTCTTTCTGGCGTTCATCGTTCCCTGGCTGCTTGGTCTTGCCGATCGCGAAATCGGCGCACGCCGCATGCAATTCCGCGGACAGGCCTGGGCCATCTTCGCTCTCGCCGGAATGTTGATTCTTGGCTGTGTGCGCTGGGCTGAGCACGCGCAGGCACTGGTCATGCTCGCCAACACGAATGTTGCCTCCGAACCTGCGAACCGCACGGCCGCCGAACCATACCCCGTGAATCCCTTCCGCTGGCACGCGATCCTCGATACACCAGACTTCTATCAGACCGCAGAAATCAACACCTGGGCGGACTCCATCGACAGCGATCCTCACGGCGACGTGCTCTACAAGCCGGCCGACACTCCCGCCCTCGAGGCAGCCAAGCGGACACCGCTCGGCCAGGTCTATCTCGACTGGGGAACGTGGGCCGTGGTCCGCGACGTGGGCCAGGAGCCTGCACCCGGGATGGACCCGCCGCAACTGACCCCCGGCCGCACCTGGACAACCGTCGAATTCACCGATCTCCGCTTTGACTATCCGTTCCTCGGTACCCGCAACCAACCCGCACGGGCCGCGCTCAGTGGCTGGGTCTACATCGTCGACGGTCATGAAGAAGCAGGCCAGGCCATGAACGGCCACGAGCAACGGTAGAAAATTTGTTCACATCCAAACTTTTTTTCGCCTTGTGGAACGCTTTCGGTTGACCGCGCCGCCCCTGGACCGCAGAATAGATGCAGTCCCCTTGATTCTCGGGACCCCCGTTTCAGGCCAGGATTCTCCGGCCGATTCCAATGAGGTGGTCATGGTTGCTTATCTGCTGGTGTTGCTTGGTGTGTTCTCGCGCTACATGGTCGCGGGCCACTTGCCGCTCTTGAACTTCACGGCCGTCACCGGTTCGCTGCTCTACTTTGGCGCGCGCCGCTCGTGGCGCGAGATGCTGGCTCCGCTGGCCGTATTCATGCTAAGTGACTATTGCTTAACCACCTACACCTACCACTCCGCGTTCCACTGGCAGAGCTACGGAATCACATGGACCTGGTATGTAGCGGTCATGGTGCTCGGAGCCATTCTTCTTCAGCAGAAGACCACCTTCGCGCGCGGGCTCGCGGCCACTCTGATTGGGCCGACCGGGTTCTTCCTCGTGTCGAACTTCAGCGTTTGGGTTGGGGCCGGCAGAGTCATGTATCCGCAAACCCTCGCGGGGCTCGGAGCCTGCTACGTCGCTGGCCTGCCCTTTTATCGCAACGACCTGGCGGCAACCGCGATCGTTCTTGGCGTCGCACTCGGCGTGCCCGCGCTTGTCCAGCGGTTGAACGAGGGCCGCGCACAGGAAGCCCCCCAGGAAGCTTTGATCAACAAATAGCTTGATTGAATCGAGAAATTTGAGCCACAATAGCCGGGCGCAACACAGCCCGCGCGTGCCTCATCCATTAAGCCCGATCCGAGTAAGTTGATCGTCTGATCGAACAACGACCCATGGGCGACTATGACGATTCGTGGCTACCAAAAGCCGCTTTACATCCTTCCCTTCGACCATCGCGGCTCGTTCGAAACCGGGATGTTCGGCTGGAAGGGCGCGCTCAACGCCGAGCAAACCGCGCAGATCGCCGCTGCCAAGCAGGTGATCTATGAGGGTTTCCAACAGGCAGTCGCCAATGGCGTGCCCAAAGAGAAAGCTGGAATCCTTGTCGACGAGCAGTTTGGCCTGGCCATCCTGCGCGACGCCGCGGCAAAGGGTTTCACCTTCGCGTGTCCGGCTGAAAAAAGCGGCCAGGAGGAATTCGACTTCGAATACGGCGAGCAATTCGCCGAGCACATCGAGGCGATTCACCCGACCTTTTGCAAAGTACTCGTCCGCTACAACCCCGAGGGCGATGCCGATCTGAACCGCGTCCAGGCAGCACGCCTCAAGCGGCTTTCGGATTACTTGTTGCAAGCGAATCGCAGCCTGTTCATGTTTGAACTGCTGGTCCCCGCCGAGAAAGCCCAACTTGATAAAGTCCAAGGCGACAAGAAGGCATACGATCGTGAAATTCGCCCCCCGCTCATGGTCAGGGCCATCCAGGAACTGCAGAACGCCGGCGTTGAGCCTGACCTCTGGAAGGTCGAAGGACTCGACCGTCGCGAAGACGCCGAGAAGATCGTCGCGACCGCAAAAGCCGGCGGCCGAACCACGGTTGGTTGCATCATTCTAGGCCGAGGCGAAGATGACCAGCAGGTTCTCGAATGGCTGAAGACGGCGGCCGGCGTTCCTGGCTTCATTGGATTTGCCGTCGGCCGGACCGATTTCTGGCAGCCGCTCGTCGATCTGCGCGACCAAAAGATTTCGCGCCAGGCAGCTATCGATGAAATGGCTCGCCGTTATCGGGAATTCGTCGACGCTTTTGAAAGCGCACGCGCCGGGTCCAACGCAGCTTAAAGAGATATTCGCCTGCTGGTCAGCCTTCCATCAGCTTCCCGCTGCGCTTCTTCTTGATCCACCACCACGCGAATCCGGCCACCGCGAGCGCGCACATAATCAGAACCATGGGCACCGCGTGCCGCGCCACCAGGTCCACCGCGCTCGGACCCAGCTTCAGAACCAGCAGCGACAGCACCAGCCAGCGCAACATTCGACCCACAAACACGGCCGCCAGAAAATTCGGAATGCGCATCTCGAAGACGCCTGACGCGAAGATGAACATCTTCCATGGCGCAGGCGGCGGCATCATGGACGGAATCATGACCGCCAGGAACTCCTGGCGCTGAAAGCGGTCACGCAGTCTCTCGAATTTCACGCGGTTGATCCGCTTGAGAAGGAAAAGCTCGCCGCCCGCGCGTCCCAGCCAGTACGGCAGCAGCCCGCCGATCGCCGAGCCCGCCGCCGCCATCAGGCAGTAAAGCCAAAAGTGGCGTTTATCGTTCCACACGTAGATGGCCAGAATCGCGTCCATCGGAACGGGAATGCTCGAGGAATCCAGCACGGCGACTGCGCCCACGCCCAGGATTCCCCATTTCAAAAGCGCCGGCAAAAGCACCAGCTTCCATTCCGCCGCCACACGCGCAAAAAACTGCTTCAAACGATGTCCCTTTCCGGTCCATCCTGCGTCAATTCAATAAGAACCCGTCAATTCAACAAGAACCATTGTACGGGCGCTCGACTACGCAGAGATTTCAAGGGAATGAGAGACCAGTTTTAACGAAAATGAGAGAATAGATAGGAAGGATCCAAAAGGGGCCAAGGATGCGTGCGCGCGCCCGAAAGCATCACCAGAAACGCGTCCTCAGTCGATCCCGAACCTAGAATGCCCACGAGCCAAGTGCCAACCGAAGAGACCGAGCCCAAGGGGCCAGCCGACCCGTCGCCGGAAGCGGAAAGCTCCGCCCCGGAGAAGACCGTTCCCGGCGGATTCCTCGGCCTTCCCTTGAATCCGAAAGGTCCGCTCGAAACGAATGGGTCCGGTCCCAGCGCTCTTCGCGGCTCACGCTGGGTTGACTACGATACCCACGAATTGCTGGAGATGATCGGCGAGCTCGAGGACGAGCGGCGCTGGTCGCGCCTGCGCGAGGGCTTCTGGCTCGCGCTTCTTGCTCACATCCTTTTCTTTTCCGCCATCACCTGGATTCCGACCTACATCTTCAAAGTGCCCAAGATCGTCGACCCCTTCGACGCGATCAGCAAGCGCAAGGACCTTTCCTATCTTGATCTGCCGCCGGATGCCCTGCGCGAGACGCAGCCCAAGGTTGTGCCCAAGCCGCTCAATCGTCCGCTCATCGACAAAAAAACGCTTGAAGACATGAATCGCCAGGCTCCGCCCACACCGCAGCCGCCCGCGCCGCAACCGCAGTCCCAGGAGCAGCCCAAGCCTGAGAGCTCGCAGCCGATTCCGCCCAGCCCGCAGTCGCAGGTTGAAGCGCCGCGTCCATCGTCTGTTCCCGCCCGGCCCAACTTCGCCGTGGCCCCGCAGAATCCCGCCGACCAGTTGCGCCAGGACATGCAGAACGCCATGCACAACCATGGCCAGCCCGGTTACGACGCGCCTTCAGGCGGTGGGCTCTCGATGCACCCCGGCGCGGGCACCGGCGGAGTGCAGGTGCTATCAGACATGCAGGGAGTCGACTTCAGCAACTGGCTTCAGCGCTGGCACTACATCACGCAGCAAACCTGGGACCCGCTCATTCCCGACGAAGTAAATCCGCCCATCCTTAAGCAGGGTGTGGTCGCCATCCGCTTCAAGGTTCTGCCCAACGGCCAGGTCACCGACATGCAGCTCGAAGGCCGATCCGGCGACACCGGCCTGGATCGCGCGGCCTGGGGCGCGATTACCGGCTCAAGCTATCCCAATCTGCCAAGGGAGTTCCACGGCCCGTACCTCGAGCTCCGTGCCTACTTCATGTACAACACGGAGCCGCGGTAGCCGTTTTTCCAGCGAAATTTTCACTCTCTGATCCGATCACTCCGCCAGCGGCATTTCTTCGTTCGGCCCGTCGTCCGGCGCCGCGCCGCCCGCGCCCGGATCGTACGGCTTGTGCTTTGGATCGAGGAAGATTCCATCCTGCTCCAGGAGCGCCTCGTATATCGACGTGTGCCGCCAATACCGCGCCAGCGCAAAAGCGCTCATGTTCGCAATCATCAGCGGCAGCACCAGCCCATATCCGCTCGTCATTTCAAAGATGATGAGGATTGACGTCATCGGCGCGCGGACGGTCCCTGCAAACACCGCGCCCATGCCGACCACCGCGAACGCTCCAATCGAATCCGCCGGATGGTGGAACACGGTTACGTCCAGGTAGCCCACGGCGCCGCCCAGCATTCCGCCCATGAATAGCGCTGGTGCAAAGATTCCGCCCGATCCCCCGCTGGAATAGGACGTCACCGTCGCCGCAAGCTTCAGCACGCATAGCGCGGCCATCGAAGTCACTGGCAGATTGCCCAACAACGCCTGTGTGAGCACGCTATAGGGATTGCCCGCAATGCCGTTCACATGAAAAAACTGGATCGCTACAACCGCAAACGCGCCCGTGGCCCCTGCGCCAATGGCCGGTTGAATCCACCTGGGTACATGCTTGAGTTCTCTGAACCTCAGACGCAGCCAAAGCAGCGAATCGGTAAACGCCACCGACACAATCGCCGCCAGCAATCCGAGCAGCGCATACCAGACGAGCGAAGAAGCCTTGGCCAGTGTATAGGTTTCCAACTTCGGCACGTGGAAGATCGGATTCGAGCCCAGAACACTGCGCTCCACGACGGCCGCCAGCGCCGCGGCCACAATCACGCCCGCGAGCATCGTCTGGTCGAGCGAGCCGATCAGCTCTTCGAGCGTGAACGTCACCGCGGCAATTGGCGCGTTGAACGCCGCCGCAATCCCCGCCGCCATACCCACTGACGTCATGCGCCGGCTGTTCACCGGGCTGAGCCGCGCAATTCGCGCCAGAAAGCTGCTCACCCCTGCGCAGATCTGTACCGTCGGCCCTTCTACGCCCAGGCTCGCTCCGCTGCCCAACTGCAGCGTGCACAAAACGAATTTGCCCAGCGTCTCCTTCAGCGTGATCGCGCCGAATCGAAACGTGAAGGCCGTCTTTACCTGGGGAATGCCGCTGCCCGCCGCCGCCGGAACCCAATAGGTAAGCCCGAGCCCGACAATCAGCCCACCCAGCGCCGGCGTCAGAATCGTCCACCAGATCCACGCGTGGCCGGGAGCCGCCGTGGCGCGATCGATGAGCAATGCGTACAGCCAAAAGCAAGTGATGTGGAACGCCACTGCCGCCAGCCCGCACAATCCTCCGGCCACAATGGTGATCGCCAGCAGCCGCTGTCGCTCATTGGGCAGTCGGCCCCTGAGCCACGCAGAAAATCGCGCAAACAGCCCTTCAATGCCAGTCCAGGAACTCAATGCAGGGAAGACCTCGCCGCGGGGAACATCGCACACCAAGTATAGGTGCAAGCTCCGGCAGCCCCGCCCAGCATCAAGGTCTTCGTCAGAAACATGCGGCTTTAAGCACCGTCCTGCCACTTTTGCCGCAGCCACAAACGGTTTTTGAGAAAATTTGATCTTCCATTCAGACCCAAATGCGCGCTAGAATCTTCTTGTACCCATGCGTCGCCGTCTCAACATTGCCGGCTCGCCCCTCCTGAGGCGCTTTCGCCACGGCCGCCCCGACCGTGGACGCTGACATCGCGCGCTGAGTAATCTATCTCCAACGAGAGTTTCGTCCGCGCGGGCCGCGCTTCGTGCAAAATGCCCGCGGGATGCTTGTGGTTTAGAACTCCGCGAGCGCCGCTGACTCCGTTAGCTCCGCTCGCATCGAACCCGTCCGCCCCTTGTGCGGATAGAAAGGTCACTCACCGATGAACAGCTTCAATAGCCGCGCCGTGCTCACCTCCGGCAGCCGCTTCTACACCATCTATCGCCTCCCCGCCCTCACCGCCCGCGGCTTCAATCTTGCGCGCCTTCCTTTCAGCCTTAAAATCCTGCTCGAGAATCTTCTCCGCCGCGAAGACGGTGTCAACGTCACCGCCGCCGACATCGAATTCCTCGCCCGCTGGGACGCCAAAGCTGAGCCCAGCCGCGAAATTGCCTACATGCCTGCCCGCGTCCTCATGCAGGACTTCACCGGCGTTCCCGCCGTCGTCGATCTTGCCGCCATGCGCGACGCCATCAAGACTCTCGGCGGCGATCCCGAGCGCGTCAATCCCCTCGCGCCGGCCGAGTTGGTCATCGACCATTCCGTCCAGGTCGACGAGTACGGCACGCCCGCGGCCTACGAGGCCAACTCGCTCCTCGAGTTCCAGCGCAACCGCGAGCGCTACGCCTTCCTGAAATGGGGCCAGTCCGCGTTTCGCAACTTCTCTGCCGTGCCGCCGGGAATGGGCATCTGCCACCAGGTCAATCTCGAATACCTCGCGCGTGTAGTCTTCACCACAGAGATCGACGGCCAACTTTTCGCGTACCCCGACACATTAGTCGGCACGGACTCGCACACTACGATGATCAACGGCCTCGGCGTGCTGGGATGGGGCGTCGGCGGCATCGAAGCCGAAGCCGCAATGCTCGGCCAGCCCGTCTCGATGCTCATCCCGCAAGTCGTCGGCTACAAGCTCACCGGCAAACTGCGCGAGGGCGCAACGGCCACCGATCTCGTTCTCACCGTCACGCAGGCGCTGCGCAAGCTCGGTGTCGTCGGCAAATTTGTTGAGTTCTATGGCCCCGGTATCGCGGAGCTCCCGCTCGCTGATCGCGCCACCATCGGCAACATGGCGCCCGAATACGGCGCAACCTGCGGCATCTTCCCCGTCGACGCAGAAACTCTGCGCTACCTGCGCCTCACCGGCCGCAGCGAGGAACAGATCGCGCTCGTCGAGGCCTACTACAAAGAGCAGGGCCTCTTCCACACTGTCGGCACGCCCGAAGCCGAATATACGCAAACCCTCGAGCTCGATCTTGCCACCGTCGAGCCCAGCGTCGCCGGACCCAAGCGTCCACAGGATCGTGTGCTGCTGAAAGATGCGGCCGCAAGTTTTGCGCAACAACTGCCTTCGCTGCTCGCGCCCACCGCCAAGCCGCTCGGTTCGCGCACTGCGGCCGCGTGGCTGCGAGATTCCGTCACCGACACCGCCATCGGTGTTGAAGACAACGAAGGCCCCGACAGATCCTCCGCCGCACAGCCGGTCGCTGGGAACACCGTAAGGGCCAGGTTCAACGTCGATCCCGATCGCTATCTCGATCACGGCTCGGTTGTCATCGCGGCCATCACCAGTTGCACCAACACGTCAAACCCATCTGTGATGATCGCTGCCGGCCTGCTCGCAAAGAAAGCCGTCGAAAAAGGCCTCACCGTTCCGCCATGGGTCAAGACTTCGCTCGCGCCGGGCTCTCGCGTCGTCACGGATTACTACGAAAAAGCCGGCCTCCTTCCCTATCTCAACAAGCTGCGCTTCAATGTCGTCGGCTACGGTTGCACCACCTGCATCGGCAACAGCGGCCCGCTACCCTCCGACGTTTCGAAATCCATCGAGGAACATGGCCTCGTTGCCGTCAGCGTGCTCAGTGGCAACCGCAACTTCGAGGGCCGCGTCAACGTTGACGTCCGCGCAAATTATCTGATGTCCCCGCCGCTCGTCGTCGCCTACGCGCTCGCCGGCCGCATCGGCCACAACTTCGACGCCGATCCACTCGGCGCGGATAAAACCGGCAAGCCCGTCTACCTGCGCGATATCTGGCCCACGCAAGCCGAAGTCTCCGCATCCATCGAGCGTGCTGTTTCAAGCGAGGGCTTTCGCAAGGAATACGCGACCGTGACCGATGGCGACGCCAGTTGGCAGGGCCTCAGCTTCCCCACGGGCGACGTCTATCAGTGGGAGCCGGACTCAACTTACATTCGGCAGGCTCCATACTTCGACGGCATGACGATGACACCAGCGCCCGTCACCGACATCGTGGGCGCGCGCGTCCTAGCCGTTCTCGGCGACTCGGTGACGACAGACCATATTTCGCCAGCCGGTTCTATCAAGCTCAATGGTCCCGCCGGAAAATATCTCACCGAGCATGGAGTCAAGCCCACCGACTTCAACTCCTACGGTTCCCGCCGCGGCAATCACGAAGTGATGGTGCGCGGCACCTTCGCCAACGTACGCCTGCGCAACAAGCTCGCACCCGGCACCGAGGGCGGCGTGACACGCCTGCTTCCTGAAGGCGAGCCAATGTCCATCTTTGACGCCAGCGTCGAGTACGCAAAGCGCGGCGTTCCGCTCATCATTCTCGCCGGAAAGGAATACGGCTCCGGTTCCTCGCGCGATTGGGCCGCCAAGGGCCCGAAGCTCCTCGGCGTTCGCGCAGTCATCGCAGAAAGCTTCGAGCGCATTCACCGCTCGAACCTCGTCGGCATGGGAATTTTGCCGTTGCAGTTTGAAGCCGGCCAGAACGCTGAGTCTCTCGGCCTCACCGGCGAAGAGGTCTACGACTTCCCCGGCCTGACCGCGCTTCTCAAAAACCGTCTCGCCGGCGGCCGCACCCTCGTCGTGACTGCGACCTCGTCCCAAGGCTCGAAAAAATTCACGACCGTCGTTCGCATCGACACGCCACAGGAGATCGAATATTACGAGCACGGCGGCATCCTGCAATACGTCCTGCGCCAACTAGCTGCCAGGTAGCGGCTTTCGCCGTTGCCAAACTCGACGAGGCCGCAAGTGCAAGGCTTCCTGCAACTTCGTCATCGCGAGATTCCGTGAGCGGGCCGGGACGCTTTCGGAATCTCGACAGATCGCGCCCACCGGGCTACAGTAATGCAACGGACCTTATGCTGATTCCCCGGCAGATGCGGTTCTTGTGGCTCGCCGTCGCCCTTTCCGTGGCGTCGATCTGCGGTTGCGGCGGAAAACTCGCGAGCAGCGGGGGCGGTGGAGGCGGTGGTGGTGGCGGTGGTGGTGGCGGTGGCGGCGGCAGCACTCCTGACTTTTCGATCTCTGCGAACACCTCGAGCCTGACCCTGACACAAGGAACTCAGCAGCCAGTGAGCCTGTCCGCAACGGCTCTCAATGGATTTTCAGGGACTATCAGCGTCGCGGTCAGCGGTCTTCCGGCTGGCGTCACGGCTTCACCATCAACCTTCAACCTTGTTCCGGGAACGCCCCAACAAGTTTCGCTTTCTGCTTCCGCGTCCGCTGCCGCGAGCACATCGACAGTGCAGTTCGTCGCCACCTCTGGGGCGCTCAGCCACTCCGCTCCCATTACCCTCGTCGTCAAACCTGTCGCAATTACACCGGGCGTGGACGTCGTCACCTATCACTACGACGTAGCGCGGGACGGTTTGAATGCCAGCGAAAC
>CAZVYV010000082.1:0-10429 GCA_964630985.1 uncultured Occallatibacter sp. | reverse complement strand
AGTGACGCCGGGCAAGGGCGGAACGACGCACGAGGGCTGGCCGGTGTTCAACACCATGGCAGATGCCGTGGCCAAGACTGGCGCAAACGCAACCATGATCTTTGTGCCGCCGCCGTTTGCTGCCGACGCGATCCTCGAGGCCGAAGACGCGGGGATTCCGCTGATTGTCTGCATCACCGAGGGGATTCCGACGCTCGACATGGTGAAGGTTTGGGCCAAGCTGAAGACTTCGAAGTCGCGGCTCATTGGGCCGAATTGTCCGGGAGTGATTTCGCCGGGAAAGGCAAAGATTGGCATTATGCCGGGGCGGATTCACAAGGAAGGGTCGATCGGTATCGTTTCGCGGTCAGGTACGTTAACTTACGAGGCGGTGCATCAACTGACGCAACGAGGGATTGGGCAGTCCACAGCGATCGGTATCGGCGGCGATCCAATCATCGGAACGACACACATTGACGCGCTGCGGTTGTTGAACGACGACCCCGGCACGGAAGCAATCATCATGATCGGCGAAATCGGCGGATCGGCGGAGGAAGCAGCGGCAGAGTTTGTGAAGCAGCATGTGAAGAAGCCGGTGGTGGGGTTCATCGCCGGACAGACCGCGCCTCCTGGGCGGCGGATGGGCCACGCAGGCGCTATCATCAGCGGCGGACAAGGGACGGCGGCCGACAAGATGAAGGCCATGACCGCGGCCGGGATTCATGTGGTGGTGTCGCCGGCTGAGATTGGCGCGACACTGGCGAAGGTAATCGGCAAGTAAGAACAGCCGCTAGCTTCTAGCCTCTAGCTTCCAGCTCATCGCGGGAAAGCCGAGGGCATGGTGAAGCTGAGGCTGCGGCGTGCGCAGGCGAATCTCATCGACGGCGCGGTAACCTGCCTCGGATTACTTCCAGCATCGAAAACTCGGTAAAAGAGATTCCCTCGTTTCCCAGGCGAGCGGATAATCGATTCATCCACACGTTTATTGGGCCCGGTGGCCGCTTTTGCGATTGCGGCCGCGTTGCGTGTCTACGAGTGGAAATCGAACTTCTTTGCCTTGGTGGACTCCTTCCCCGGATGATTACGGTGTGAATCCTCGGCGCTTAAGCCGGCGATGAGTCGAGAGAATCGATCCCGATTCCGACCGGAGTATGAGGGGATTCCACGGAACTGCGTTGGTTTCTATGAACCAGTCTTTGCCGGCGCCTGCGGACACGCAGCCTCTTCGGTATTGGTTTGCGGACTCGAGGCTCGAGGCCGATGGGACGCTCTGGCGCGGGGAGACTGCGCTCGAACTGGCCGCTGAGGAGTTAGCGGTTCTGCGATTGCTGCTCGAACGGGCGGGTGAGATCGTCTGCCCGCTGGAATTGAAGCGTGCGGTCTGGGGCGATGAGCACGGTTCCGGCGATGTTGTTGCGAAGTGCATCGCGTCGCTGCGCGAGCGCCTTGAACGCGCGGATTGCATTGAGAAGGCCTACAAGCGGGGATACCGAATCTCTGCTGGTGTGCGCGCGAGCGTCACGCGGCCTGCGGACGCATTGCCGCGGCTTGCGATTCTTCCCTTCTCGGTTGGGTTTGGCGTTCCCGAATACTTTGGTTCGGCGATAGCAGAGGAGACGGCGGCGCTGTTGTGCAGCGCTGAGTACGCCGTGGCATCGGTGGTGGCGCGTGATTCGGTTTTGACGCTGGCACGGAGCGGAATGGCGGGAGTTGAGATTGGCAAAGCACTCGGAGCGGACCTGGTTCTGGGTGGCGAGCTTCATCGAATGCGGGAGCGGCTCAGGTTGAGGGCCGAGATGATCCGGGTGGAAGATGGCGCGCAGCTCTGGGTTGAAGACCTGATGGTTGGGTGCGAGAGGATCACAGAGCTTGAACGGGAGTTGGTGAAGCGCGTGAGCAGCCGGATTGACTCGGGCCGGCTGACGTTGAAGACAGCGGATCGTGATTGCGGCGGGCGATAGGCACCGAGTGAAACAAAGACTGCAGAATGAGTAAGTTAAGCGGTTAAACTGCGCAGGTTGAATTTGAACTGATCGCGTGTTGATTCTAAAGGCTTTGTTTGGCACAAAATCGACGTAATTTGGTGCGGATTGTCGAGATCTCCGAGGTAGATTTATTGATTCTAAAAGAGTTAAATGGAGAATATCAGGCGAACCATCCAAAATTTTTTATTAAATTATTTTCCGCTCCAAACGAGGTCAGTCAAAGAGAGCAAGAATCTGCGCAGAAGCCCGGCTGCTGGGGTGGAGTTTTGCGCTTCGGACGGAGATCCTGGTTGATCGCACATGGAACAAGTATGCGCCGAAGGGTTGAAATGATCGGCAAGCTTGGGGAGAGAAATATTGGGCGTGAAATCAAGGGGATGAGGGTAATCGAGAGCGGCGGCGGACTTGACATCGCTATTGACTGCGACGAGAGTGGCGGAGGCCAATCAGTCGATAGAGGCCTTTGGCTAGCGACCACGGTTGGACCGTTCCCGACGGCTCCCAAGGACCGCTCTTCTGAATTGCGTTCCGAAGTGCAAGCTGGCTACTGAATCGTAATCGAGAGGTTCAGTGCGGTTGCTGTTCCGTTACCGGTGACAGAGATGGGTACGGTGTAGCTTCCCGCAGGCGTGGATTTTCCAGAGGATTGGATCGCAGAATTAGAGCCCGCGCCGCATCCGGCGGTCGCGAGCAGGCCTGCGCCTGCAATGCATATTGCGGCGATCAACATCAAGCACCCAAGCCACGGACTTCCGGAGTTCCTGGTGCGAAGGATGCGCCGCGCGAAGCCCAGAGGCAGCAAAATCAGAGCTGCGAGGAGCGCGGGGAGAACGGTTCCCTCTTGTCGATTGCCGAGGGAAGCGGCGGCGGTTCCGGTGGTCCCGATGGTGAGCGTGGTGGTGAGCATCGTGCTGCTGGAAGTAGCCGTCAGGCTGGTGGGAGAGAAGTTGCACGTGGCCATCGACGGCAGTGTTCCGCAGGAGAAATTCACGGCGCCTGTGAATCCGCCAGTCGGCGTGAACGTGATCACCGTCGATCCCGTAGAGCCGCTTGCGATGGTGAGTGACGACGGGGATGCGCTGAGCGTGTAGCCGGGTGCGGCCACCAATTGCGTGAAAACGGCCGATGTGGATGCCAGGTAGTTTGTGTCGCCGGAATATGCGGCCGTGATGGAATGGCTGCCGGCGGAGAGCGTCGATGTGGCGTAGGTCGCGGTTGCGCCGGTCAGCGTTTGGCTGCCCAGGCTGGTTGTGCCGTCGTAAAAGGTGACTGAACCGGTAGGCGTTCCAGGCAGCGCGGAGGAGACGGCCGCAGTGAAGGTGACTGCGGCGCCCTGGTTCGCGGTTGGCGAGGAAGAGGCGAGAGTCGTTGTTGTTGCAGCAGCCTGGGACGCGATGGAGTTGCCGTAAAGAGGGACCGTGAAGGACGAATGCAGCGGATCATTGCTGGCGATGGTGAGCGTTCCGCTCCTATTGCCCACCGCTGTCGGCGTGAAGCTGACTGTGATGGCGCAAGTTACGTATGGCTGCGTGCTGGCTTCTGACGGAATCGCCGCACTACATGTATTCGATGCAATGCTGAAGTCTCCGGTGATGGCGGTATGCGCGGGATCGACCGTAAGCGGAGCGAATCCTATGTTGCTGATGATCACCGATTGGGTCGTCCCCGGTACCCCGAAAACTTGTGCGGGGAACGTGACGCTCGGAGGTTGCACGGAGATGGCCGGAGATGCGCCCAGGCCGGAGATGGAAATGTTGTTCGTGGGGATCGGCGCATTCGAGGTCACGGTAATGCCCGCATTGACCGGCCCTGGTGCGATCGGAGTGAAGCTGGTTGTAACGGTGCAGGATGCGCCTGGGCTCACAGTGCCAAGGCAATTCGTTTCTGAGGCAACGCTGAACAGCGGGCTTGAACTTTGCAGATTCATGATGTTGAGCGGCGCGTTTCCGCAATTGGCGATGGTGAACGAGCCCTCGGCGGAGACGCCCACCGGCGCAGTCGCGGAGTCGGTTCCCGAGAAACAGATTCCCGGCCCGGCGACTGTCGGGTCGATCAGGGCGGCGTAGCCATAAGTGTTGGTGGTGCCCGACGACGGCGGGGTGACCGAACCGAGATAAGATGACGCAGTCGTTGGAAGATCGTTTCCCGCGACGCCGACAATGTGCGCTCGTCCATGCGCGTCCACCGCGAGCCCGGTGACGGAGGCGCCGCCCGCCGGCCCACCGAAATAAGTCGAAAACAGCACATTCTGGATTTGTGGATCGAATTCAGTGACGAACGCAGAACTGGAATCGGCAGCAATGCCAGTAGAAGGAACAGAATCAATCGGGTTGACCAAAGGGACGACGGCTCCGTAGTCGTTCCCCATGTTGCCAGCTACCCATACATCTCCACTTGCATCAACCGCAACGTTCGAGATGTATCCACCGCCCTTTCCTGCGGGCGTGTTGAAGTATGTTGCATACGGCATCTGGGTTCCATCCGCGCTGAGTTCGGCGATGAAGGTGGACCCCGGAAGAGAGCTATAGGCATTGGAAGTCACGGGAAAGGAAATGTTGTTTAGAGTTCCAATCAGGACGACCTCACCGTTCGGAGTGAGAGCCAGGCCCTTACTCCCTCCCTCCCCCACCAAGGTTGAGTACACAAACGACGCGCCATCGGGCGCGACCTTGGAGACGAAGGGCGCGTAGCCGCCGCTATCCTGCAAAGTTTGGGACTGAAATGCTCCGGTTGTGATCGGGTATGCTACTGGACCGGCTTCGGAAAGGCTGCAGCACACTCCTGTGGCCGTTCCCGTTACATAAGCATTGCCGCTTGAATCGACGACGACACCGCTGCTGGTGGAAACGTCCTCAGAAATCTGGGCGTCGCCAAGAATTGCCTGGTACGCCAGCGCTCCGGTTGGCAGGATCTTGGTGAGAAATATATATTCGGCCACGTTGCTATTTGGGGTCCCCGCGTTAAGAGCTCCCGAAGTGGCCTGGATGTCTGGAGACCCGGTTGCGCCTGTAACGTAGACTGCTCCGCTGGAGTCCACCGCTACGCCGCTCGGGGTAGTGCCGTCGATTCCCTCCGAATTCGGTCCGCCAAGCCGGCTGGAGAAGTTCAGCGACGAGCCATCCGCGGAGAGCGATGCAACGAAACCATCATAGGGCGCACCCTGCGGTCCCGAATAAAAAGGGCTCTTCAGAGGGAAGTCCGCGGATAGAGTCCATCCCGTGACAGCAGCGTTGCCATTGCTGTCCACGGCGATCGCGGTCGGCACATTCTGATTGCTTCCGCCGAGAAACGTGGAATAGACCAGCGCTGTCCCAGCGGCGTTTAACTTGGTGATGAAAACAGCACTGTTATTTGGGAACGACGGACAATTCGTCTGGAATGCGCCGGACGTTGTGGGGTAGCTGCTGGAAAAGGCTGTTCCGGTTATGTAGGTGTTTCCTGCGGCATCGACGGCTGCGCCGGCGACTGACACAGACAGGTTTGCCAGGTAGGTGGAGTAATCGAGCACCGGGTCGATGACGAGCGGCTTCGAATGATCGTACCGGCCCAGAATGAAACCAACGGCGTTCTTCGCCACCATCGAGAACTGACCACCAACCGGCTGGCGCAGGCTGCCCCTCATTTGATAGACGACCGGCTTGTGAAATGCGATCTCGCCGTTCGGCGCTGAAATAGTCATGTGGCCATCGGCAGTGAGCTTGAGCTCTTGGGCGCCCGCAAATTCAAGCCGGATGCGGCTGGGATTGGCCCCCGGCGCAACAATGAAGTCGTATTCCAACTGCCGCTGGCTGCCGTAGTAAACCAGGTCGATGCCCGGATAGACTCCCGCGTACTTTACTTTGGCAAAGGTCGGTACGCCGCTGCGCCATTTGGCCGGATCGTTGCCAATGAAATAGTTGGCCGTGCCAGGGAGTTGATCCACGCCGCTGACACGCGTTGCGTGGTTGGCGCCGGCGAGATCCATGCGAATGATGTCGGTCTTCGCGCCGCCGTGCGCTGAAGCGGGTCTTGCTTTCTTTTCGTCGGCCCGTCGGGGCATAGCGTTTGCGGCGTCGCGATTGGTCAGCTCCAACACCGCGGACGAATCCGTTAGAAAGAGCGAGTAACCGCTACCTGCAGACAGAAATCTCACGGTCTTATCGGTCTGACCTTCATTGGCCTCAAAGCTGAGCGGCAACTTTCCGAAGATTTGGCTCGGCAGTGATTCTTTTGCCGCCGGATTGTTATCGGGCTGAGAGGTTTGGCCTGCGGCTAAAGCCGCCGAGAACGAGGCCGCGAGCATCCCGGACACAAGCAGAGCTCGCCGTGGCGATGACTGGAGACTCAAAAGCATCGACGCTCCTTTGAGTGACGCGGATTTTGCGCGCGGAGACCCGGGGGTTTGGCCTATCCCCGGCATTTTACGCTCGTTCCGAAAGGATTGACTCGGGTGTTGGTCAATTTTCTTGGAGGGTCACGTAGGGCGAATTGCGCACAAAACTCCGTTTGGGGAGGCGGGCAGTGCCGATCTTCACGGTTCTGGCTGGATGGATTTAGGGCATCCGCACCCTCGCGGTTGCGCTGGGGAGGATAGGCGCCGGGTCGATGATGCGATGGACGCCGTTGCAACCTCAGGGTTTGGCCTGTTCCATAGACCAGGCCGAGCAGATTTATTTTGACGCCGCCGGCTTGACAGGCGTTTTCTTTGGTTGCAATAGGTGTACTATCTGTTATAGTACACATGTGATTCCATTCAGCGTTCAATTTCGCGCTGGCGTTTCGCTGTTCGAGCAGATTGTCTATGCCTCGAAAAAGGCGATGATTGCCGGACAATTGCGCCCCGGTGATCCGTATCCTTCCGTTCGCACACTCAGCAAAGAACTCAAGATCAATCCCAACACCGCGCATAAAGTGGTCGCCTACCTGGTGAACGAGGGGCTGCTTGAGACGCGTCCAGGGATCGGCACATTGGTTGCCGCGCTGCCCGACTCCAGCCGGAAAGAGCGCACGGAACTTCTGGGACGCGAAGTGGAAGAGCTTGTTGTGAATGCAAGGCGAATGGGCATTGAGCTGGACGATGTGCTGTCGGCTGTCGCGACTCATTGGCAGCGGCTCGGCGGATCAGCTGGCGCCGATGCCGCAACTCAAAAACCTAAAGATGGGGGTCGCAAGGACCGATGAATCCAGCCATTCTGACCTCAGGTCTCTCGCGTAAATTTGGCCGCAATCTTGCGCTCGACGGCGTGGATCTTTCCGTCGGGGAGGGTGCGATCTATGCGCTGGTTGGCGCGAATGGCGCCGGCAAGACGACGTTGATCAAAGTGCTGATGAACATTTTTCGCCCGACTTCGGGACGCGCCGATGTTCTGGGCGCCGACTCAACGAAGCTGAGCGGAAAAGCATTCATTCGCATTGGATACGTTTCAGAAAACCAGGAGATGCCCGAATGGATGACGGTCGCGGACTTGCTGGACTTTTGCCGCGCCTTCTATCCGAAGTGGGACCGGAGCCTGGAACAGCAGCTGGTGCGCCAGTTCGATCTCCCGCTCAAGCGCAAACTCAAGCATCTTTCGCGCGGCATGCGCATGAAGGCCGCCTTTGCCAGTTCGCTTAGCTACCATCCCTCTCTGATCGTCCTCGACGAGCCGTTCTCCGGACTTGATCCGTTGGTGCGCGACGAGCTAATCGAAGGGCTGATTGAGCGAGCGACGGAGACGACCATCTTTCTTTCGTCGCACGATCTGGCTGAGATCGAGAGCTTTTCAAGTCATGTCGGATTCCTCGAGCAAGGCCGCCTTCTCTACTCAGAGGAGATGTCGAGGCTTACTGAGCGGTTCCGCGCTGTGACCGTGACACTCGAGCAGACCTCGCCGCTGCCGGCGAACCTTCCATCTTCGTGGCTGCAACTCGAGGCTACGGACCACGTGGTTCGATTCGTACACAGCAATTACAGCGGGCAGGCCTCCGACGCAGAAATTCGAATGATCTTCCCGGCGGCGCGGGACGTGACGCTGGACCCCATGACGCTTCGCTCCATCTTTCTTGCCGTCGCAAAATCGAGCCGTAACAACGTCGCCCCCGCTCCTGCGAAAACAAATGCCAAGGGGATCGAAGCATGAAACAGATTCTGCATATCCTCGCCAAAGACGCACGCCATTTGTGGATCGAGATCCTGCTTTCAATTGCCGTCACGGTGGCTTTCGCCTTTGCCTGCCCCGCAAGCTGGCGAGCGGCCATCGAAGTGCGTGCCTTCGCCTCAGGGGCGACATACGCCGCTTCAGTATTCGAGGCGCAGATCCTGGTTCGCATCCTCGTAGTGCTTGTTCCGGCAAGTTGGTGGCTGCTGATTTCGAATCTGATCCACGACGAGAGGCTCGTGGGCAATCGGCAGTTCTGGCTTACGCGTCCCTATGAGTGGAAGAAACTGCTCGCCGCCAAGCTGCTTTTTCTGATCGTGTTTCTTTATCTTCCCCTGCTGATCGCACAGTGCTGGCTGTTGAATGTGGCGGGCTTTTCGCCGCTCTCTTATGTGCCTGAGCTGCTCTTCAATCTTTGCCTGATCTCCGGGTTTCTCGTTCTGCCGCTGGTCGCAATCGCCGCGGTCACCTCAAACTTTGCGCGCATGACGCTGGTGATTCTGGGCGTTTTGCTTTCAGTTGTTGCGATCCTTGCGATGACCGGTCGGATCAACCTGGCAACGATGACGCTGCCATGGGAAGCGGGTTTGGACGTTGCGCTCCTTGTTGGTTTTTGCGGTGCGGCCATCGCGTGGCAGTACAGCACGCGCAAAACCCGGACATCTATCCTGCTGCTTGTCGCGATTCCTGTTCTGTGTTTCTGCCTCGGCGAGTTCATTGTTCCTTCGCAGGTACTGGTCGATCGCTCCTATCCGTTTTCTGCCTCAGCAGGGGGCGCGCCCGCTCAATTTTCGTACTCTCCTTCGGGGATGAATAATCCATCTGTTTCTGCCGCACGGATGCCCCGCGAAGTGTCGGTCCAAATCCCGCTCGATGTATCGGGCATCGCAAATGGCTCCATCATCATGACGGATGCCATCAAGGCGTCGGTCGAAAGCACCGGCGGCTTCCAGTGGAATTCAGACTGGCAGCTACTCTTTCAGAAAAAAATAATTCCAGATGATAAGACAGCACACGTGAGTTTTGACATTCCTCTCGCGGTCTACGATCAGCTGAAGTCGGCGCCGCTCACCGTGCACCTTACCCTCGCGCTCACACAGGCGCAGGCTGGAAGGGTTACGAGCGTTTCTCTTCCCGCAGGCAGATTCTCTGTTCCCGATTTCGGAGTGTGCATGCCGCAGGCGAAACTGAGCGATCCACTGAGCGATTCCAAACAGGTTTACGGGATCTTCTGTGTGTCCGCATTGCGCGAACCGCATCTGACGCAAGTTGAGTTGGTCGCGCACAACCAGAATTCGACCTGCGATGCTGCTCCGAGCGATGCCGGCGTGCCGAACTCCAAGTGGCAGGGGTCGCTCAGTTCCTGGCCGGCGCAATTCGGCCTCTCTTCGGTCGAGCCCCCATACGGAGTGTGGCCGACGGCAGAGGATTTCGTGGACCACTCAAATTCGAATCTGCACCTGTGCCCTGGAACGCCGGTCACGTTTACTCGCTACGATGTGAGTCGGCGCGCCCAGGTCGCAATCTCCATCAAGGGTTTTCAGCTTCCGAATTTGACGCCCGCGCAGCGGAACGTGATTACAAATCCGTAATTGGGCGGTGTTGATGGGAGTTGGCTGAAATATCGATCGGCCGCCGAGCCGGCCCGCTCAGGATGACACGGCGAAAATGGAGTTCGTGCTATCCCGCCCTTCCGCAGAGAGAGGCGGACGACGGGGCTTTGGGCTGTCTCGCACAGCGATTACCGGGCTGCGACGCCTTTCCTGTCTTTCGAGCAGGTCGAGCATGAGCTGTAAAACCTGGCTTTCCTTCAGCATGTCGTCCCAACGATAGGCGAGCCCTGCCTTCTGGTTAGTCGTCAGGCCTTCGTCTTCGAACTCAACCGCAAGGGATTCGCAATGGAATTGGCGCAGCACTGTTTGCGCTTTCAGACTTTGGATTCTAGGTTTGCTGATGATGAGTTCCATGGTTTGACCTCGGCTGGTGCGCTCGGGAGCCCCCATGACGCACGTTTCTGAAGGCGGTGCACCGCAGATTGGATACTCGAATTCGAGCGAAGGATCCTACCTAGCCATGCCAATCTTTTACTGCTATTGGGCCAGCGGTGATGGTCAATTCTGAACATTCCGCCTGTGGACATTTCGCCGTTTGTGTCCCCAGCGGCGCTCTAACTCCAAGAGAACACTGCTCGAAGGCAAAGAATCACCCCCATTCTTGCGGATGAGAGTAGAATTGCGCGCATCCGGGAAGCCGAAACGGCAATCCGGACTTCCTCAAGTCTGAAGCGGTCGCGCACCCTTCCGAACTGTTCCCGTGAAGACCGCATCCGGGACGGGCCATTCAAGTGTC
>CAZVYV010000081.1:0-10491 GCA_964630985.1 uncultured Occallatibacter sp. | reverse complement strand
GTCTCCTTTTTCACGAGCTTCTTGTACTCTGCGATGATCTTTTGCAGCGCGTCGGGCTGGAGGTCGTAGTCGAACTTGATTTTCTTGGCGGCCTTTATGCCGTCGAAGATGTGCTCGAACTTCTTCTTGGGAACATCCAGGACCACGTCTCCGAACATCTGGATGAGGCGGCGGTAGGAGTCATAAGCAAAGCGGGGATTATTGCTGCGCTTAGCCAGCGCTTCGACTGCCTGATCGTTCAGGCCGAGATTCAGAATCGTGTCCATCATGCCGGGCATGGAAAACTTTGCGCCCGAGCGGACAGAGACCAGCAGCGGATTTTCGCCGGTGCCAAGCTTCTGGCCCTGCAATTTTTCCAGCTTCTCGAGCGCGTCGAGCATCTCGCTTTCGATCTGCGGGCTCATTTTGCCGCGCATATATTCGCGGCAGGCCTCGGTCTGGATGGTGAATCCGGGAGGCACGGGCAAACCGGCATTGGTCATCTCGGCCAGGCCTGCGCCTTTGCCGCCGAGAACGTCTT
Organism: uncultured Occallatibacter sp.; assembly: GCA_964630985.1. Classification (GTDB taxonomy): domain Bacteria; phylum Acidobacteriota; class Terriglobia; order Terriglobales; family Acidobacteriaceae; genus Telmatobacter. Next base: position 9,971 of record CAZVYV010000081.1, on the reverse strand, counting down.
TCATTTTGCCGTTGCCGTCAGCCTTGCCGCCGCCGAAGGAATACACATACTTGGTTGCTGTTGAGCCTGCCGATTCAGCAGACGTCTGCTCCGCTACGCCCTGCGCCATGAGATAAAGTCTCCCTTGCTTCTAGGTTCTTGTTGGATTCCGTTATGCGGTCCATAGGCAAGGGTAAAGGAACGGAGGCCTGCGCGCCAATGAAGATGGGTTGAAACGGTGCGCGGGGCATGGCCCTCAAACTATGGGACAGCGACGGACTGCTCTGTCGAGTCATAAATAGGAATAACGCGAGAGGGTTGGGGCTGCATGTGACTTGGGGCACACGGGGAGGAGCGTGTTGGACGGAAGTGTTGATTTGGGAACAAATCCCACAATTTAAGACGTGGCTTGGTAGCCGGGAGTGTGCCGTCGGCAGGTTTCGGACTGATCAGGCAGCGGTTTCCTGCAAGGAAAGCGGTTGGCGGCTAGTGTGACGCTGGCGCTGGATTCTGCCGCAGGCTGGCGAGATCGTCTTCAAGAAGTTTGCGAAGTGCAATGGGATCTTTGGGGTCGGATTCGTCGAGGATGTCCCAGATGCGCCAGCCGCCGTGCTCCGGAACGAGAGTGAACTTGAGCTTCATTGGTTCGACTGCAATCGGCCCTTTCGAAGGCGCCAAATAGAAAATTACATTGGCGAGAGCCCGCTGTGGAGACTCGATCCGCACATCGATTGCAAGGTTCCAAATCCCTTCCCAGTCCTGGCAACCGCAGATCGGATCCGCATCCATTGCCGGAGCACTGTCCGGTCCGTTTGCCTTAACGTCGGCATTCTCGAGTGCCAACAGCGACGAGTGGAAATAGAGGGCGGAGCGAGGGCCGTCGAAATCGACCCCTTTGCCGTCTTTTTTATAATGACTGTAGATGTTCACCAAGAAGGCTTTCGCAGAAGCCGCATCCTGGGCGCGCGCCGAAACACAAAAGAGGATTGCGATGAGAGAAACCGTAATCGGGCAGAGTTTCTTTGCGCTCATAATATCGACCTCGCAACCTAAAGGAAAAGTCGAGGTCAATTCTATGCTTCTCGCTCTACCACGATGCAGGCGTCTTGCTCAGGCAGCGGAGCCCTGCAGTTGCATGCACTGAAGGCCGGGCTCGGCCGCGGGCTGCGCAACCAGGATGCGGTCGAGACCGACGATTTGAAGGATTTCGCGCACGTGGCGGTTGGGCCGCGACACCGTGAGTGTGTGGCCTGCCTTGCAGGCGTCAGTGTAGAGGGTGATGAGAGCGGCAAGACCCGCGGCGTCAATGCGCTCCACTTCGCCGAAGTCGAGCGCCACGTTTTCGCGGACGACTGTGGGCGCCAGTTCTTCAAGGAAACCTTGCTCCTGACCTCTCACGAGCTCTTTGATCCGCAGGACGATGTTTCTGGCTGATTCAATCGGGTTGGTGCTCATAAAAATCTCCTCGCCCGCGATGATCCGCAGACCCTTGCAACTGAACCTACCGCGCTTGCCGGCCGGCTGGGTTTTGCCCTGGACGGCCTTTTAACAGGCAAACAGCGGACCAAGCCAAACAATGCCGCGGTTGGGGAATATGCTGAATCTGCTTGGCATCTCTGTGCCGCTGGCAGCAGCAAACGCGGCCGGTTTCGCTGAACGCGCCCGCAATGAACAACAAGATTCGATACGCAGGGGTGGAGGGGAAAGTTCCGTGGCAGCGAAGGCGGACAATTCGCGCGGGGAAGAATCGCCGGGAGCGCTCGATGGGCTGACACTGGAGCGGGCGCGCGCTTGGGCGCTCGAGGCTGGCTTTCAGGAGGCAGGGTTGGTGGCTCTGCCTTATGAGGCGGAGGCGCGCGATGCGGAACGATTCCGCGAGTGGGTTGCCAAGGGCCGCGCGGGAACAATGGGGTACCTCGAGCGCAAAGCGGAGAATGGGCGACTGCTGCGGGAGCAGACAGCTGTTCCCTTCCCCTGGGCACGGTCTGCGCTGGTCTGCTTTGCCAGTTATGCTTTCGCGTCTGCACCTCTATCAACCGAAACGCCAGACCCACGGAGTGGGTGGATTGCGCGATACGCGTGGAGCAGCAAAACAAATGAGCGGGGCGAGCGGCGACCGAGCGACTATCACAAAGTGCTGCTCAAACGGATTCGTGCGGTTGAGACTCGGCTGCACGAGAAGTTTGGCGAGTTTGATTCGCGTTCGTACGTCGACACAGGACCGATTGTGGAGCGCGCGCTCGCGGTTGCGGCGGGGCTTGGATGGACAGGGAAAAATACTTGCCTGATTCATCCCAAGTTGGGGTCGTTTGGATTTCTGGCAGTGATCTTGACATCCCTCGAAATCACTCCAAAAGACAAAACACCGGAGCTTGTGGCGGATCGATGCGGCAGTTGCAGGCGCTGTATTGAAGCTTGCCCGACCGATGCGCTCGACGTTCCCTACCAGATGGATGCGACGCGCTGCATTGCGTATCTGACGATTGAGCACAAGGGGCATATCGCGGCAGAGCTCGCAGAAAAGATGGGCCGGCAGGTTTTCGGCTGCGACATCTGCCAGGACGTGTGCCCCTGGAACGGGAAGGCGCGACGAGGCGGGCCGATTATGGCAGACGCCGAGCTCGAACCGCGCCCGGAACTCGTGAATCCGGCACTTGATTGGCTGGCGGATTTGGATGAGGCAGACTTTGAGCGGCAATTCAACGGTTCGCCGGTGCGCCGGACGGGATTCATGGGTCTGAGGCGCAACGTGGCCATTGCGATCGGAAACAGCGGGGAGGCGCGGTTTGCCGAACGGCTCGAAGAGTGGGCCGCGGCGGCCGACGATGGCCTGCGAGAGGCCGCGCGGTGGGCGCTGACGCGGCTGCGCCGCGATTGATCGACCCATCCAATCGCGGCACTCAATCGGCATCCAAACGTTTAAAGCGAAAATGAGTGCCGAATGCGGCTCAGCGACAAAAGGCCGAACCGACTATTCTTAAGGCAGACCTTCCCTTATCCGCGAGCGTCAAACGAAAACGGCGGAGCGCGCACCACTGCAAGAAGGCCCTACGAGGGGTTGAACCGTGACCGATGGTTTGGAATCCGCGTCCGGCGTTGGAGCCGAGATCGAGAGCGCCGGAGCTGCTCTGGCAGCGGCCGCAACTGGTCCCGATCAGCCCGCTGCGCAATCCAAGTGGTACCAGTGGCGCAGGAGCGGCACGGCGCTCATTGCTTATCTACTCGACAGCGAGGTACACACCTTCGCCTTCAGCGTGGCGGCAAATGCGATCATCTCGTTTATTCCGTTTATCGTGCTCCTTTACACGCTGGTGTTCACCGTCTTCCACTCGCCAACGAAAGGCCCCATGGTGACCGTGGTGAACAACATGGTGAACTACTTTCTGCCGTCGCTGACCAAAGATCCGGAGTGGATTACCAGAACCATCGTGGCAGAGGGTGTGGAACCCATCTTGAAGCATCATGGCGCGCAGGCATTTTCGCTGCTAATGATTCTGATTGCGTGCACCGGCATTTTCCTGCCTTTAGAGGTGGCTCTGAATCAAGCATGGGGTGTAAAAAAGAGCCGCAATTATCTGCTGAACCAGACGATCGCGTTTGGGCTGGCTCTGCTGATGCTGGGGCTGGCCGTGGCAAGCATATTTGCAAACCTGGCCGTGGATAATGCGCTGCCAGTGATCTTTCTCGAACACACAGACAACGCCGTCTTCAGGTTTGTATCGACAGGAGTGGATTTTGCGTGGCTTGCGGTTTCGACCGGCGTGGCTTCAATCCTGTTCTTCTTTTCTGTCTATTACATTTTGCCCAACCGCAAGGTGCCGTGGAAGCCAGTGCTGCGCACATCGGTGATTACCGGCGTGGTGTGGCTGTTATCGAGAACCGTCTTTGCCATGGTGCTTCCTCACATCGATCTGACCATCTACGGGCCTTTCTATGTATCCGTCGGGCTGCTGTTCTGGGCATACATTTCTGGGCTGATCCTGTTTGCAGGAGCACAGTTCAGCGTGGCGCGAATCGGAGATGCGAAGAAATAGCGTTTTCAAGCCTCGGATTTCGTTGTTCGCTGGGCCGATTCTCCTTCGCTTTGTATTCGCCGCCGATCCGCGCTAATCTCTTGAGAGCAGCATGTCCCCGTCCAAGCCCAATTCGCCCGAAATCGCCGATCCTTTCGCCTGCTTTCACCCTGTGACAGCGGAGTGGTTCAAGGCCGTCTTCGACGCGCCAACGGCCCCGCAGCGGATGGGCTGGCCGGTGATCGCTCGCGGCGAGAGTGCGCTAATCCTCGCGCCCACGGGCACAGGCAAAACGCTGGCCGCGTTTCTGTGGTGCCTTAACCGCCTGATGCTGCAGGACAGAGATCAGAGAACAGAGATTGGAGATCAGGAAAGTCCGGAGCACGGGACCAACAGAGCAAGGGAACGTAAAGCCGCCGGCGATGAGGGGCGCGGCTGCCGGATTGTTTACGTCTCGCCGCTGAAAGCGCTGGCCGTGGACGTGGAGCGAAACCTGCGATCGCCGCTGGCAGGCATGGCCAACATGGCGCGGCGGATGGGTGTCCCTTTTCACGAGCCTCTGATCAGCGTGCGCACCGGCGACACGCCGCAGCGAGAGCGGGCGCGATTCGCCCGCCATCCGGCTGAGATTCTGATCACCACTCCGGAATCGTTGTATCTGATCCTCACGTCACAGGCGGCCGAGGCTCTGCGCACTGTGGAAACGGTAATCATTGACGAGATTCATGCGCTGGTTCCGACCAAACGTGGCGCACACCTTGCGTTGACACTGGAACGGCTGCAGGCATTGACCCAGAAGCCTCTGCAGCGCATTGGGCTTTCGGCGACGCAGCGGCCGCTCGAAGAAGTGGCGCGGTTCTTGGGCGGCATCGAGGTTGAGGGAGGATTGAGAAGCGAGTCAGTGAGTCAGCAAGTTAGCAAGTCAGCAGACCAGTTCGTCGCGGGGGAGGAGCTGGAGGGTGGTGATCCGACGACCTTGACTTCAGCGGAAGACGCTGCGCGTTCGCCAAGTAGGCCAGGAATAACCGCAGATCCTTCGACTCCTTCCGCTACCGCTCCAGTCGCTCAGGATGACAACTCCGAATTTGGAGAGACTGCCTGTGCGACGCCGTTACGTTATCGGCCTGTCACAATCGTCAATGCCGCCGGGCGCAAGCAGCTCAAGCTGCGCATCGAGGTCCCGGTTGAGGACATGGCGCGGCTCGGCGAGATGGAAGACATTCCATCGGGTCCGGCCTCGCAGACGCCTCGGCGCGTTTCGATCTGGAATGCGATCCATCCGCGCCTGCTCGAGATTATTCGCGAGCGCAACTCAACAATTCTCTTTGTGAATGCGCGCCAGACGGCCGAGCGGCTTGCCGGAGCGCTCAACGACCTGGCTGGTGAACCGATCGCCCGCGCGCATCACGGCTCGCTTGCCGCGGCGCAGCGTTCGGTCATCGAAGAGCAGCTCAAGGCCGGGCAGATCAAAGCGCTGTGCGCGACCTCGACGTTGGAGCTGGGCATTGATATGGGCGCGGTCGATCTCGTTGTGCAGATCGAATCGCCGCCATCGGTTGCCAGCGGCATGCAGCGCATCGGGCGCGCAGGCCACCATGTGGACGCAGTGAGCGAGGGAATTCTCTTTCCCAAGTACCGCGCCGACCTGGTTGCCTGCGCCGCAGTCACGCGCGCCATGCATGACGGACATATTGAGTCAACGCGCTTCCCGCGAAATCCCCTCGATGTGCTGTGCCAGCAGTTGGTTGCTATCGTCGCGTCCGCACGGCCGCCGAAGGCTGCGCGCCCGGCCAAGGTTCGGAGAGCATCGCGGCGAAACAAGAATTCCACCGCGAATCTACAATTCGACGGCCTCGATTCGTCCCAAACTCAAAACGCCGAAGCTCCGAAAACGGAAGTTTCGGTCGATTTTCTTTTCAATCTCGTCCGCGGAGCCGCGCCGTTTGGCTCGCTATCTCGCTCGGCCTTTGACGGCGTGCTCGATCTGCTCAGCGGACGGTACCCCTCAGACGAGTTTGGCGAGTTGCGTCCTCGACTGACATGGGACCGCATGCGCAACGTCGTAACGGCTCGCGATGGCGCCGCGCGTCTGGCGATCCTGAACGCCGGAACGATTCCCGATCGCGGCCTCTACGGCGTCTTTCTCGCATTCACTGAGGGCAAGCCGGTGCGCGTCGGCGAGCTTGACGAGGAGATGGTCTTCGAGTCGCACCCCAACGAGACGTTCATCCTTGGCGCGTCCACGTGGCGCATCACCGACATTACGCATGACCGCGTCCTCGTGACTCCGGCTCCTGGCGAACCAGGCAAGATGCCTTTCTGGAAGGGCGATGGCCCCGGCAGGCCGCTCGAGTTTGGCCGACGCATTGGCGCCATGGTGCGCGAGCTGCGCGCATTGCCGCAGGCTGCCGCGCTGACGCGCCTCGTGAACGAGCACGATCTCGATCCAGGCGCCGCGGAAAATCTGCTGCGCTTCCTCGCCGATCAGGCAGAAGCGACCGGGCAGGTTCCCGACGACCGGACGATTGTTGTCGAGCGCTGCCGCGACGAGCTGGGCGATTGGCGCGTCTGCGTGCTCACGCCGTTCGGAAGCCGCATTCACATTCCGTGGGCGATGGCCGTTGCTGCACGGATTCGCGCGACGGGCGGACCGGAAGTGGAAACACTCTGGGGCGACGACGGATTCGTGCTGCGCTTCCCTGACACCGATGAGCCGCCCGACTCCGATTGGATTCTTGTTGAATCGGCCGAGGCGATGCAACTTGTGCTGCGCCAGTTGGGATCGACGGCGCTGTTTGCCGGTCGCTTTCGTGAGGCTGCAGGCCGCGCGCTGCTCTTGCCGCGCCGCCGCGCCGACCAACGCTCGCCGCTGTGGCAGTTGCGCAAGCGCTCCTACGATCTGCTCAGCGTGGCATCGCGCTACCCGCAGTTTCCGCTGCTGCTCGAGGCGTACCGCGAGTGCCTGCGCGATGTTTTCGACATGGCTTCCCTGGTTGAGATTCTCAAGGAAGTGGAAGAGCGGAAGCTCCGCGTGCACGTGGTGGAGACGCGCAAGCCTTCGCCCTTTGCCGCTTCCCTCCTCTTCAGCTACGTGGCCAACTTTGTGTACGAAGGCGATGCGCCGCTGGCCGAACGACGCGCGCAAGCGCTCACCATCGATCAGGATCAGTTGCGCGAGCTGCTCGGCGAAGCCGATCTGCGCGAGCTGCTTGATGCAGACGCGATTGCCGCTGTTGAAGAAGCCGCGCAGTGCTTTGCGGAGAACTATCGCGCGCGGTCGGCCGATGGAATCCACGATCTCTGCCTGCGGCTGGGCGATCTGTCGCGCGAGGAGCTGGGCCGCCGCGTTACTTCGGCCGAGCTTTTAAGTAATGTTGACCGGCTGGTTCGCTCGCGCCGTCTGCTCGAGCTGCGCATTGCCGGCGAAAAGCGCTTGATCGCGGCCGAAGACGCAGCACGCTACCGCGATGGACTCGGCATTCCGTTGCCGCCTGGGTTGGCGGCCGCACTGCTTGAGCCCGTGGCTCACCCGGTGCTCGAACTTGTGCGGCGATTCGCACGCACGCACGGTCCGTTCACGTTGCGCGAGGCTGCGGAGAGATTTGCGCTGGATACAGAGGCCGTCGAGGCCGCGCTGCGGCAGCTTGCGCACGAGGGCCGTGTGCTGGAGGGTGGTTTCCGACCGGGCGGCCTGCATCGCGAGTGGTGCGACGCCGAGATTTTGCGGCAGATTCGCCGCAAATCGCTGGCCAAGCTGCGCCGCGAAGTGGAGCCGGTGGAACAGCACACGCTGGCGCGCTTCCTCACTCACTGGCAGGGGGTGCTGGCGCCGCGCCGCACCGGAACCGCGCACCTTGACGCACTGCTCGATGCGATTGAGAGCCTGCAGGGCGCGCCGCTGCCCGCGTCGCTGCTTGAATCATCGATTCTGCCTGCTCGTATTGCCGATTTCACATCCGCAGGGCTGGATACGCTGATCGCCGCAGGCGAGGTCGCATGGGCCGGCGTGGAACCGATTGGCGAGCGCGATGGACGCATCGCGCTGTTTCTCGCTGACAAGCTGCCCTTGCTGGCGCAACAACGTCCCCTTACCGAACCGCTGACCGAGCGCGAAGAGAAGCTTCTGGCGGTTCTCGAGTCGACGGGCGCGAGCTTCTTCGATTCGTTGCACGAAGCTGCGGGGGCGGGCTACCCAGGCGAGACAATCGACGCGCTTTGGAACCTGGTGTGGCGCGGGCTCATCACCAACGACTCGCTGCATGCGCTGCGCTCGTATATCGCACGGCCCGAGAGCGCACGGACGCCGCGCCGCTATCAAACGGGCGCTGTATTCCGCTCGAGGCGCACCACGCCGCCCACGGCTCAGGGCAGGTGGGCATTGCTGCCGGTCGGATCCGGACAGGCCGTCGCTCGCGAGGCTGTCCCTCAGGGGCTAAAGCCCCAGGAATTCAATGGGCAATCGTACGGCACGGCTCAAGCCGTGCTCCTTCAAAACGGCCGCGCATCCTCTACGACTGAGCGCAGCCACGCGCTCGCGCTGCAACTGCTCAACCGCTACGGCGTGCTGCTGCGCGAGCAAGTTGGGGCGGAGAATGTGCCCGGCGGATTCAGCGCGGTGTATGACGTGCTGAAAGCGCTCGAAGAGAGCGGGAGGATTCGGCGCGGCTATTTCGTCGGCGGACTGGGCGCCACGCAGTTTGCGCTGCCCGCCGCCGTTGACCTGCTGCGCCAGTTGCGCACCGAGCCGCCTGCTGAAAAGCCCGAGTTCGTGCAGTTGGCTGCGACCGATCCAGCCAACCCGTATGGCTCAGTGCTGCGCTGGCCGGATCTGCCGGTCGCAGAAGAGGATTCGGAATCAGCTCCGCGCATTCTCACGCGGGCCGTTTATGCTGAAGTGATTCTGCGCAATGGCGAGCTTGTGGCCTGGCTCAAGCGCGGCAATCGGAATCTGCTGGTCTTTTTGCCCGCCGAAGAGCCCGAGCGCTCGCAGGCCGCCGCAGGACTGGCGCATTTTTTCTGTTCACGCGGTCAGGAACGCATGCGCTCAAGTAATCACGATGGCGTGCTGATCACCACCATCAACGGCCAGCCGGTGGCCGCGCACTCGATGGCGCGCTTCCTGATGGATGCGGGCTTTCATGCCGGACCGCTGGGCATGCATCTGCGGCGCATTCTTCTGCCTGTTGCGCATTCCGAATCGAACAGGCCCGAGGTCCAGTAACAGATGCCAGAGGGCGACACCATTTTTCGTACCGCGCGTAACCTGGGCCGCGCGCTCATGGGCAAACCGATCATCGGCTTCCGGACAACGTTTCCACTCGTCATGCGATTCAACGACGACACGCCTCTGGTTGGCCAGACGGTCGATCAGGTAGAGGCGCGCGGCAAATGGCTGCTCATTCATTTTTCCGGCGGCGGAATCCTCACCTCGCACCTGCTGATGAATGGGCGCTGGCACATTTACCGCCATGGCGAACGCTGGCAGGCGCCGCGATTCCACATGCGCATCGTGATCGAGAACAGCGAGTACCAGGCGGTCGGATTTCGCGTGCCCATCGCTCGCATGCACACGAAGAAGTCGCTCGCCCGCGACAACCATGTCGCCCAGCCCGCCAACGATCTGCTGAGTGAGGAATTCGACGCCGGAGCTGCACTGGCGCGGCTGCTTGGACGTCCGCAGGAAGCGCTCGCGGACGCACTACTCGATCAGTCCGTTCTCGCTGGAGTCGGCAACGTCTTCAAATCGGAGATCTGCTTCGTCCAGGGCCTTCATCCATTTCGCGCCGTCGGAACTTTAACGCGCGAAGAAGCCGCGGCAACAATTGCTTGCGCGCAAAAACTGCTCAGAGCCAACGTGCTTGAGGATTCCGGCGACCTGATCGTGACTTTTCGCGGGCAGCGGCGGCGCACCACGCACGCCTCCGATCCCAGCGCGAGCCTGTGGGTCTATGGCCGCGCGGGCGAACCGTGCCGGCGCTG
>CAZVYV010000080.1:0-10543 GCA_964630985.1 uncultured Occallatibacter sp. | reverse complement strand
AGATGCTGCCCGGCGTGCTGCATGTGCACCGCATCAGCGCGCCCTACAAGCTGGCTGGCCGCGCCTTTCGCCCCGAAGGGACGGTGGTGGAGTTTAGCAACGGCGCCACCATCGGAGGACAACAGGTCGCGATCATCGCGGGTCCGTGCGCGATTGAAAGCCGCCTACAGATCCTTACCATTGCAAAATGCGTGAAGGCTGCCGGCGGAGGATTTTTGCGCGGAGGCGCGTATAAGCCGCGCAGCTCGCCGTACTCGTTTCAAGGGCTGGGCATTCCGGGCCTTGAGTTTATGCGCGAAGCCGCCGACGCCAATGATCTGCTGGTGGTAAGCGAAGTGATGGAGATCGCGCAGATCGAGCCGATGCTGCCGCTTGTTGACTGCTTCCAGGTGGGCGCGCGCAACATGCAGAACTTCAACCTGCTGCGCGAGCTGGGCCAGGTGCGAAAGCCGATCCTGCTGAAGCGCGGGATTGCGGCGACAGTCGAGGAGTTGCTGCTTTCCAGCGAGTACATCCTCGCTGGAGGCAACTACGAGGTGATTCTGTGCGAGCGTGGCATAAGGACGTATGAGACCGCGACGCGGAACACGATGGATATCGCGGCGATTCCGGTGATCAAGAAGGTTTCGCACCTGCCGATGGTGGCCGATCCTTCGCATGGGACGGGGCGGCGCGACATGGTTCCCGCAATGGCGAAGGCTGCCGTGGCCGCGGGCGCCGACGGGGTGATCGTCGAGATCCATCCCAATGCCGACAAGGCTGTCTCCGACGCGGCGCAGACGCTCTTTCTCGACCAGTTTGAAAAGCTGATGGAAGAGCTGCGGGTGATTGCGCGGGCGGTTGGAAGAACACTGTAAGATCGAGCGAGTCAGCAGGTCAGCGAGTCATGATCGAGCGCATCTCCATTCTGGGCACTGGGTTGCTGGGCACGTCCGTTGGACTGGCGCTGCGCGATGCGGGATTTCGCGGCTCGATCACAGGATGGAACCGCGGCGCTGAGCAGGGACAGCTCGCGCTGAAGTTGGGCGCGGTCGATTCGCTTGCGGCCGATGGCTTGGAAGCTGCGAAGGCGAGCCAAGTTGCGGTGCTGGCCGTTCCCATCTACGCCACGCTCGATTGGATGGAGAGGCTCGCACCGGTGCTCGGGCCCGAGCAACTTGTGACCGACGTGGGCAGCACCAAGCGCGTTATTTCGGAGACCGCGGCGCGGCTCTTCAATACACAAGAGCGCGCGGCGTTTCTTCCGGGACATCCGATGGCGGGAAAAGAACGCGGCGGCGCCGCGCTGGGCGACGCGAGTCTATTTCGCGGGGCGGTGTGGCTCTTTACAGACGATAAGGCGGCAAAGCGTTCGGCAAAATCAGCGGAATTTGTGAAGAGTTGGCGCGAGTGGGTCATGGCGATGGGCGCAAAGACTCTGGATCTCGATCCCGCGCGTCACGACGAGTTAGTTGCATGGGTGAGCCATCTGCCGCAGTTCACGGCGACAGCTCTGAGCGCGCTGCTTGAAGAAGAAGTGGGCGATGCGCCGGAGCTGAAGGACGTCGGCGGACGCGCGCTACGCGAGATGACGCGACTGGGCGCGAGCCCCTACTCAATGTGGCGCGACATTGCGCATACCAATACCGAAGCGGTAGAGAAGGCATTGCTGGCGCTCGAACAGCGCCTGGCTCAATTGCGCGAAAACCTTCGCACCCCGGAGTTGCGCAGCGAGTTCGAGCAGGCCAACAAGTTCCGCCGCGAGTAACGAGAACTTGGCGAGAACGGGCGTCACAAGGCTGCCGGATGGCCGCCGTACCGCGATCCGGACTTTACCGACCAAAAGTCGGATAGGTAAGTCGATGCGAATGAGCCTATTCATGCCGTCTCAAAGGCTGACTACCCCATTCGTTCTATAGGCACTTATGCCGTTTGCCGATACACTCTCTCAGGATCATGAAGACGCAGGGGTACGGCCGGCTTTGGGGCGTGGTCAAACTGTCTGCGGCGTGCGTATTGGTCGCCGCCGCTGCGCGCGCGGGCGCGCTCGATCCGCAAAAGGCAATTTCCCAATACATTCAGACGGTGTGGACCACGGATGCGGGGCTTCCGCAGACGTCCATCTACTCCGTTGCGCAGACTAGCGACGGCTATTTGTGGGTAGGAACCGAATCGGGCCTGGCGCGATTCGATGGCGTACGCTTTACGGTCTATAACCGGCACAATACCAAGGCCCTGCCCGCTGACTACATTGCACACCTGCTTGGCGCGCGCGACGGAAGCCTTTGGATCGGCACCGATAGCGGACTTGTGCACATGAAGAATGGCGCGTGGACCACCTACACGGTTCACGACGGCCTTTCGAGCAACGACATCCACGCGCTTTTTGAGGACCGCGATGGAAGCCTCTGGGTCGGCACAAAGCGCGGCCTTGACCGGGTGAAAGACGGCAGAATCGAGATTTACGGCAACCGCGATGGACTGCCGGGAACCGCTGTGACCGACCTGAAAGCCGACTCCGCTGGAGTTTTGTGGATTGCGACCGATGCAGGGCTGGGGCGGTTCGACGGCAAGCGCTTTGACGCCTATACGGCGCTCGGCGGAATGACCAGCAATTCGATTTCGGCGCTGGCCATCGCTCCCGACGGAGCGGTGTGGATGGCTGGGGCGCACGGACAACTGGCCCGGCTGGCCGAGGGGCATCTGGAGAACGAGTCAGAATCCGCCGTCAACGACTCGATTAAAGGGGACGACATCAACGCCCTGCTCTTCGACCACAATGGCAATCTGTGGATCGGATTCGAGAGCCGCGGGCTGGCGCGCCTTCACGATGGCGCTTTGAGCCTTTACGGCGCTGAGAACGGATTGCCCGGCGACACGGTCGAATCGTTCTTTGAGGACAGAGAGCACAACCTGTGGGCTGGTCTGTTCGATGGCGGCCTTGTGCAACTGCGCGACGGAACGTTTACGACATACGGAAAACCGGAAGGGCTTTCGTCGAATACCGACTGGTGCGGGCTGCAAGCGCCGGACGGAAGCATCTGGATGGCGACGAGCACCGGTGGACTGGACCGGATTTTGCCGAATGGCTCCATTCGCTCGTACACAAGCGCGGAACGGCAGTCGAACGAAACCATTCATTCAATGCTCGAGATGCGGGATGGAACGATCTGGATCGGCCAGCGCCACGGGGTGCTCACGCGTTTCCTGAACGGCCGATTCACGACCTTCAAGTACGAGCGATCGAGCAAGAGCGCCATCAATTCGCTGGTCGAAGATCGCGACGGCGGCCTGATTGTGGGCACATATGGCGCCGGCGTGGCGCGCTTCAGGGACAACAAGTTCGAAGTGATCCAGGCCACGGGAGAGATTCCGGCGATGGCGGAAGCTGCCGATGGGACGCTGTGGCTGGGCACAGACGGCGATGGCGTAATCCGGATCAAGAACGGAATCGCGACCAGGCTGACGAAAGCGAACGGTTTGCTCGGCGATCACATCCTCGCGTTGCACATCGATAACCAAGGAGTGCTGTGGATTGGCTCGTCGTCGGGCGGGTTGAACCGTGTGCAGAATGGAAGGATCACGTCCTATTCGCCGGAACAGGGGCTTTTCGACTCCACGGTGGGGAACATTCTCGAAGACAAATTCGGCGATCTGTGGATGGGGTCGGACAGAGGCATTTTCCGCGTCGCCAAAAGCGAGCTGAACGACTTTGCAAGCGGGCATGCGAGTGCGATTCATGGCGTTGTGTACGACACCATGGACGGCCTGCGTTCGCGCGAAACCATGCAGGGCGGGACGGGGACAGCGTCAAATGGGCCCGACGGACGGCTTTGGTTCTCGACCATGCGCGGATTGTCCGTCGTCGATCCTGCACGAGCGTTGGGCGCTAAGCAGCCGCTCCATGTGCAGATTGAAGAGGTGTCGGTTGACGGCAAAGCGGCCGGCGCGGCTCCGACCATTCGCGTCGGTGCGCGTGCGAGCCGGCTGGAGATTCAATTCACGGCGCCCAGCTTCGTCGCGTCGGAGCGGATTCAATTCCGCTATCTGCTGGAAGGATTCGACGATCACTGGAGCACGGCGTCCACTCGCCGAACCGCCGAATACACCAACTTGCCGCCGGGGCACTATCGCTTTCTGGTCGAGGCGAGCCGCGACGGCAGCGAGTGGAGCGGCGATGCGCAGCCGATGAACCTGACGGTGGTGCCTCCCTGGTACAGAAGCCGGCTGGCAATCTTCAGTTTCGTATTCGCAGCGATCATTCTCACCTGGTTCCTGGAGGAAATGCGGACGCGAAGTTTTAAGCGGCGGCGCAACGATTTGGAGCGCCAGGTGGTGGAGAGAACCGCGCAGTTAGAGATCGAGAAACAGGGCCTTCTGAGAGCGCGAGAGGCGCTGCAGTTCCAAGCCGCGCACGATTCCCTTACCGGGCTGTGGAGCCGCAGTGCGATCCTCGAGCAACTTGCCCGCGAATTGGAGCGGGCCACGCGCCAGCGCACTGTCCTCAGCGTGGTTGTCGGCGATCTGGATCACTTCAAAGTGATCAACGACACTTATGGCCATCTTTGTGGCGACGCTGTGTTGCGCGAGTCCGCCCATCGGCTGGTGGGACTGATGCGTGGATACGATGCTGTGGGCAGGTATGGCGGCGAAGAGTTCCTTCTCGTTTTGCCGGGATACGACGCGGCAGAGAATCCGGCACGCTCGCATGAGCTTGTGGACGCGCTCGCGGCGAGGCCCTTCGAAAACAATGGAACCGAGATCAACGTTAGCTGCAGCTTTGGCGTGACGGTGGCGCGGCCGTGGCTCGATCGCACGACGATCGATGATCTGATTCGCCGCGCCGACAAGGCTCTCTACGAGGCGAAGCGCAACGGCCGGAACCGGGTGGAATTCGATCCGTCGTCCGCGCCTGCGAAGGCAGAGCGCTGAGCGGGAATCACTTCCCTTCGAAAATCTAGCGATTCCCAACGACGCCGCGAGGCTGGTTGGCTCTTGCTCCGCGCCAGTAGAGGAAGAGGCCGATGAGGATGGCGACCACGGTCTCGACCACGACCTTAACGAAGAACAGCCAGCCATTCGTTGAGTCGCCAGGCGGGATGAAGGAAACGACCAGGCAGAAAAACACCACCGAGAATCCCAAGCCGCCGCAGATCCAGACGCCCAGTTTGCCCCCAGGAATGAGCACCGCATGCGAGTTTTCCGTGCGATCGGCGCGGCTCGCGAGCTTGATGACCGCAGCGAACATGTAGAGGAACGGCAAAAAGTAAAGAATGATGGCGACGTCGATCAATCCCTGGTAGGCTCCGCGCGCTGAATCGCCGATCTGGCTCAGCAGCAGCACGGCGCAAGAGATAACCGCCTGCACAAGGATCGAGATATATGGGGTCTTCCAGCGCGGATGAATCTTTCCGAATGCAGCGGGAAGGTAGCGATCGATGCCAACCTGGAAGGGTACGCGCGCAACACCGGCGACCGTGGTGCCAACGCCGCCCGCATTACCGGCCGTCACAAGAATTGCCGCGATGACGCCGATAAATCCTATTTTGAGAGCGGCCGAGCCGACGGCGATGGCGTGAAACACGCCGCTCTTGGGATCAATGTCACTCGCGGGAGCGAGGGCTAACACGGCAAAGGTTCCGGCGACGTACATGAGGGCGATGAGCGCCCCACCGCCAAAAACCGCGCGGGGCAGGGTGCGGCGCGGATCGCGGACTTCCTCGGCCATGCAGGAGACGAGTTCAAGCCCTGTAAACGCGAATGCGATCTGCGACCAGAAGTTCACCGTGTCCCAATTCCAAGTGGGCAGCATGTTGGCCAGCGTGAAGTGCGTGACGGAACCGTGGCGCAGGAAAACGGCAACTGCTACTGCGACCAGGATGAGCAGCGGCGCGTAGGTTCCGACTCCGCCTGCATTCTGCAGCCATTTACCGATATTGAGGCCAATGATGTTCAGCACCACGGCTAAGAGCAACATCGCGAGCGAGACCCAGAGCAGGAACGACTGGTTCTGCGCGAGGTCTGCGCCGTGGCTGGTAGAGATGTAAGCGGACATGGACGCGCTGGCCAACAGCAGCCCGGGAAAGTAAAAGACGGTGTAGATCCAGTAGGTCCAGCCGGTAATGAATCCATGAAACGGACCGAAAGCGTCGCGCGCCCAAGCATAGATGCCGCCCTCTTCAGGGAACCGTGAAGAAAGCTCATTGATGACCAGCGCGCCGGGTACGAAGAACAGGAGCGCCGCGAGCACCCACAGGCTCACAGACGAAGTGCCGTTGTGCGCGGCGGCGGCAATCCAGCGCGGCCCCAGCACGGCGGCAATATTGAAGAGCATGACATCCCAGAAACCCATGGCCTTGCGCAGCTGCGGTTTGGAATCGCGCGCGTCGGGCGCGGGGAGTGTCATGAGGCCACCTGGGGTGAAAACGGTATGCGGAGATGATAGTAGTTTCTGGCCACTTGCTCCTAGCTGGTAGCTGCCTGTTATTCGTCGCGGAGCCAATGCTCGGTGCGGCCAAGCACGGGAACGAGGAAGTAACCGTGCAGACGCAACTTCTTGCCGCCGTCTTGAAGCGAAAGCGAGGCGCTATAGATTTTGCCCGTCTCGGGATCGAGGATCTGGCCTCCGGACCATTGATTGCCATCCTGCACAAATCCCGAAAGTATCTGCAGGCCCACGAGAGGGCGGTCTTTCAAAGCACCGCTGCAGAGATAGCAGGTGGGATGGGGGACGGGCGGGTCAAAGAGCTCCTCAATGGTTCCGAAGAGTTTTCCGTCTTCCTCGCGGATAGCAATAATGCCCGTTACCCTGCCGGTGGCGTCGTCGACGGTCTTCCATCGACCCACCGGAGAGGACCCTGCAGAATTCGGCGAGCGGACGGCCTGCGCCCGCGCGAGCGAGGAAAACCCAGCCAGCGCGGCGAGGCCGAGAAACAGAATCCGGGAGATGAAGATGCGAACCGGGGGAAGGGCCATGGGCTCAGGTTGCGTGCAGGGAATTAGACTCTTCGAGCGCAAACAAGTTTGATGCGAACAACTACCGCCGGCGCGGGCCTACTCAGCATCTTTGGCGGCCTTTACTTCCTGTGCGGTCGCAGCACGGTCGCCAGGTAAGTCCGAGGAGGCAAGAATCGATGGTACAAGGTTGGAAGGGTCAAGGTTCGAAGGATCAAGCGGTTCAAGGCCTTCGGCTCTTGCCGCATCGAGCAAGACCGCCGAGGAAGCGACAAAAGTGATTCCAGTACCGGGAAACATATCGCGGGCGGTAAGCGCGGAGCCGAGTTGCAAAGCCTCGGGCCAACGCATCGAAGTGCGATCGAGAAGCTGGCGCGCCGATTCCAACACGCCCGGATTCAAGGGCTGCTGCACCATTCGCCCCGCTTCAATACGCAGCATCTCAAGCGCCGCGGCTGCTGCTTCAGAGGTGATGTGACCGGAGCGCTCGCGCCGCCTGATGGCGGCATAAACCTCAAGGGGCGATGCGGCGGAAATCAGCTTGCGATTGTCTTCAACGTTCTCAAGCAGACGGATCAGCGCGTCGGTGCCGGGTTCGCGCACAAACAGCTTGGCGAAAGCCGTCGCTTCGAGAAAGTAGAAACTCACTAGCTCCCCCGATCTTCATCAATCGCGACGGCCACCGGCTCACCCTGGACTTCAACCGGATGGAAGCGCTGCGCTTCCTCGGGTATGCCGGCCTCGGCGCGGTTGAGGCGAATGGTGGTGGTGGGATATGCCGGGGTCTTGGGGTTGGCTATTTTGCTGGTGATCACGACGCCACGCTGGATGGCCTCGGCCAGCACGGCCTGGCGGGCTTCAGGATGCTGATTCCAACGGAAAGCTTTGCGCGGGAGAAAGGAATCGCGGAACCACTTGAGGGCGATAAAGGCGTGTCCACCGCGCTCGGCCTCAGCCAACGCCGCGCAGAGTTCCTTGACGCGGGCATCCAAATCAGCAGGCGAAGCTTCCTCCTCTGCGACCTCTTCCTCAGCGGCGCGGCCTCGAGATACGCGGGTCAGGCGCGGAGCAGGCTCCTCCCCATCGATGCGCTCGAAGTAGATGCGCACTTCGTCGTCCTCAGGGGACCAGGTGTCGGCCAGAGCGTTGCGGCGCTTGCTGCGCCCGTTTTCGCTGCAAAGCTCGACGATGGCCTGATAGCCGGGAGGGGCCAGAAAACGCAGCGCCCGAACAAGGCCGGGATCTTGCGAGTAGGCCAGCTCATTTAATGCATCCTCAATAATTTCTTCGGCCTCGGGGATCGACAGATTGCCGTTCTCCACAGGGCTTTGCGCAGCTCTCATCGCCTTCATTTCGTCTCCCTATACAGCTGCTCGCGCCCGCGGAGCCAGCACAATCACCGGCCGGGTTGCCAAAACGGCTCGGAGCTGCGCCGCGTGCATCGAACAGCAGCGATCGATTTAAGAGTCCCAAGACGCACTTTGGAGCGGGGAAACGTGCTCCAATCCCTCAGTTCAGAACAATAAGAATTCGATATGAGTGCGGCTGCGGCCGGATTTGATTGCCCCTACACCTTACCAGTCGGGAGGGAAAACAGGCGTACGCGAAAACCTGGAAGCTACGATTAATGTTCCATCATAGGCACGGTCCTCTGCCGTGACAACATTTATTTGCCGTGGATATCGAGGCAGGAATCTGTTCGGAAACAGCCCGATTGCCCCAGCGTGGCGCGGATTCCCCGGCCCGGAGCACACTTACCCCAAGTGCGCTGCACCCACGCTCTGCTACCAACAGACGCTGAGATTCGTAAAATAGAGTACATGCGCCGTTGTTGGCAGTTGCTTTTTTGTCTATGTTTTGCAATTCCCGCACTGCACGCCGATGGACAGCCCTTCGATCTGTCCGGACCCAAGGTCGATCTTCATGTCAAGCGCGGGGACGTGACGCTTCCGATCTCCGAAGTGCCCAACTTAATGCCGGGAGACCGGTTGTGGGTTCACCCCGACCTGCCGGAGAGCCAGGCTACCAATTATGTGCTGGTGGTGGCCTTTCTGCGCGGATCTACCAATCCCCCTCCTCCGGAGTGGTTTACGCGCGTGGAAACATGGACGCGAGAGGCCCGCGAAGAGGGGGTTTTTGTCACGGTTCCCGAAGGGGCACAACAGGCGCTGTTGTTTCTGGCGCCAGAGACAGGCGGCGACTTTAACACGTTGCGCAACGCGGTTCGCGGACGGCCCGGCTCGTTTGTGCGCGCCGCCCAGGATCTGCACGCCGCCAGCTGGGAGCGCATGCGGCTCGAAGCCTATCTGGACGATGTGAAGGTGACCAGCCAGTTCGATCCCCAGAAGCTGAAGAAGCGCACCGAGATGGCGGCGCGAAGCCTGGGCATCAAGATTAACGAGAGCTGCTTTGATAAGCCGACCGAAGAACAAGCTTCATGCCTTTCGCAAAACTCAGAGGGATTGGTACTTGACGACGCCAACGCGCAATCGCTGGTGAACCAGTTGGCCAACGGGGACACTCTGAACCTGATGAACGCGATCAGCTCAACGTCGCTTGCCGGCGGTGGCCTTTATAGCCCTTACGTAGGCGCTGTGGTGGATATGGCGAAGATTCTTTCGTCACTGCACACCGCGCATTTTCAATACATTCCGGCGCTGGCCTTGCCGACAGCCGACAGTCTGAACCTGCGGCTGAACATGCCGCCCTCATTCCGCAATCCGATGTCGGTTGTGGTGATTGCGCTGCCTCCGGTTGGGGTCGCGCGGCCGGAACCGTTGCATCCTGTCGATCCCGACGACCATTTCTGCGCATTGAAGCCGGGATTGGTATTGCCGGCCGAGGGAGCGCCGTTGTTCTTCGCCACCGGCTTGGCCCACGACCTGGCTTTGCACTTGGAGCCAGCGGATGGGACTGGGAAAGCGGTCGACGTTCCATTGGAAGTCGACGCAGACAGGGGCGGGCTGGTTCCATTGGAAAAAGTTCCCGCACTGCTCGGCGGAGATTTCACCGCCATTGTGCGCGGCAAATGGGGATTCGACGACTGGGTTGGACCGCAATATCAACTGGTGACCGCGCGGCCCGGCGAGTGGAGCGTGGACGCTGCTGACCGATCTGCACTGGTGGTGGGCCGCGACGATACCGTCGTACTGGACGGCCTGACTTCAGATTGCGTGGAGAAGGTCACTGCGAAGATCGATGAAGACCCGGCCATCACACTCGCGTGGAAATCGCCCAAGCCGAGCCAACTGGAGATCACGCTTCCGCTCAGTGAGGCAGAGCCGGGCCCAGTCACTCTGGAGATCGACGAGTTCGGAATAGCCAAACCGGATCGCCTGAAGATGGTGGCTTATGCCGCTGCCGCATCGCTTTATGGCTTGACGTTGAATTCCGGAGACAGAATTGCCCTGATGAAGGGGACGCGGCTCGATGAGGTGGCAAAGGCCGACGTTGGAGGCGTCACGTTTACGCCCTCGACGCTGGACCGCGTGGAGAACCTCGATCAGTTGCAAATGAATAGCGAGGCATCGACCGAAAGCCTCGAGGCCGGCAAGGCGTACGTCGCCTTGGTGGATTTGAAGGATGGCCGCACGCTGAAAGCGCCAGTGAC
>CAZVYV010000079.1:0-10547 GCA_964630985.1 uncultured Occallatibacter sp. | reverse complement strand
TTGCAGCGTTCCGGCCAGAGCACAGCCATGACGTCTGCTGTGCGCGCGCCCCAGTCAAAGCCGCCGATGATCGCAGTCTGGATTTTGAGGGCATCCATCAAAGCAATGATGTCGAGGCCGACCGCCGACTGCTGCGCGTTCCGCATCGTATCGCTGGAGAGAAACGTTGTTGTGCCGTAGCCGCGCAGGTACGGAACGATAACCCGATATCCCTTCGACGCAAGCAGCGGGGCAACATCGACGAAGCTGTAGATGTCGTAGGGCCAGCCGTGGAGAAGAATCACGGGAGGACCATCTGCCGGGCCATCCTCGGCGTATCCAACATTGAGGAGGCCCGCGTCGATCTGCTTCAGCGGGTGAAACGAGGCGTTCGATACCGGCGTAATGGTGGGCTGTTCTCCCGATTGGGCGTTGCCGTCACGGGGCTGGGCACCTTCCGCGAAGAGTGAGCCCGGTGCGAGCATTGCCGCTCCGGCTGATAGTCCGGCGATTGCAAAATGCCGACGTGAGATTTCGATTGCTTCTTTGTTCTTCATAAATCGTCTCCTGTGATTCAGATGCTGCTGGTTCGTCTTGCTCTCAATGGGCTTGACTAAGGCGTCCGGTGGTTGCTGGCCGGGCTCCGCTGACCTTGCGGTGACTGTGAAGTGCTAAAACTCTCCATGGGCTAGCCGAACGTGAAGTCAAATGCTTCGATGCCCGGATCGAGAAACTCAATCTGAAACTGGCGATCAGAGATGGGCTGTGGTTGCCGGATCAACTGGTAGAGCCGCGGCTGGATCACAGTGCCGTTGCCTTGGCCATCAACGTCGACGCCATGCGCGGCGCCGGGCGGCCGGCTATCGATCGTCACGCGGAAACGCACGGACGCTCCTGGCGTCGGCGGACCCATGATGAGGTGAAGATCGCGAGCGTGAAAGCGGTACACGATCTGCCCGTTCGGAGCATTTAGCAAGGCAAACTGCTTCTTTGCTATCCATTCACCTGTAAGCGCCCATTGGCTCAGCTTCAATGTCGAGGGACCCGAATAGACGTGGCGCTTGTCCCAGGCTTCGCCGCCGGGAGATGCGAAGTTCTCGGCGCGATCGTAGCCGACATAGGATTCAGGCGATTTTATGTCGGCCCAGTCGGGTGCAGCCTCGATGCCTGCGCCTTCGACCTTAGCCAATTCATGACTAATGCCCTGAACTCCGGCTTCGGCCAACAACTGTTGAATGACGACTTCCGACTGTTCGTATTCGCCTTCGCCGAATTGATGATGCCGAATACGCCCGCGCGCATCGACAAAATAAAGAGCCGGCCAATAGCCGTTATTGAATGCTTGCCAGATCACCAGGTCATTGTCGATGGCAATCGGATAATCGATCATCCTGTCCTTCACAGCCCAGCGAACATTGTCGATGTTCTTTTCAAATTCGAACTCGGGAGCTTGCACGCCGATGACGACCAAACCTTGGCTTTTGTATTTCGCGGCCCACGCGCGCAAATAGGGAAGCACTCGAATCGAGTTGATGCAGGAAAAGGTCCAGAAATTGAAGAGTACAACTCTTCCGCGCAGGCCGCGTGACGTCAAGGGCTGCGAATTAAGCCACGTAGTCGCACCTTCCAGAGATGGAAGATCGCTTTCAACGGGCAATCGGACTGTCCCAGCCGGCTGCGCCTTCGCACATCCGGCGATGCCGAGCTGGGCAGCGGCGATCGTCATCACAGCATTGCCGAGAAAGCGGCGGCGGTCCGTATTGATTTCCACTGGCATCTACTTCGCTCCGCCCCGCCCGGCTACGCAACTTCAAAGATGACTTCAAGCTCAATCGGCATCCCGAGTGGAAGACTCGCCACGCCGACGACGAGCCGAACCGCGGTCTTCTCGCTCCCGAAGATTTCGCGGAACAAATCGGACGCACCGTCTGCGACTCGTGGCTGATCAAAGAAATCTCCCGAGGTGGCTATGAAGACACCGAGCCGGACGACGCTCGTTATTCGGTCGAGTGACCCCAAATGCTCTTTGGCCGTTGCGAGCGCGCTCAAGGCCGCAGTGTATGCGGCATCGCGTCCGGCATCGGCGTCGAGCTCCTTGCCAAGTCTGCCAACATATTTTGGTTTGTGGTCCACGACGGGCAGCATTCCACTGAGGAAGAGCAGGTTGCCGGTTTGCTGCGCCTCAACGTAACTGCCGAACGGCGTGGGAGCGGCCGGAAGATGAATGCCAAGTTCCTGCAGCCTGCGCTCGGCACTGCCTGGCGGCAAACTCTCGGCGGCTACCATCGCAGTGCCTGCGCACCGCCGCACGCATCCGCCACACCACGGTCGACGGAACGAGCTTCAACCAGATAGAGGACTGCCTCCGAGATGTCCTTCGCGTCGGCAATCGCGTCCATCGGTGAAAGCATCCTCATAGCATCCTTCGGCGTTTCCTCGTGAAGTGCTGCGCAGTTCTCAATGAATAGACACTGCGCCGGGTACTCGATCTCGGAGGCAGCTGCGGTTCAGCGCTTTTCGTACGGGTGGAAGATGTAGTCCTTCGCCTTCACGACCGTGTGGCACGCGTTTCCGCAGTCTAAGAGGCTCTTGGCATCAGGCGAAAACTTGTCCGATGGAGCATCGTAGTTGAACACCGCGTATCCCCACCCCCCGGTATTGGGAAATCTCTTGCTGTCCTTTTCCATGACGAATGCCTGTGTGAAGACGTCGGGCACATCGACGTCGAATTGGGCCTCCGCGTCCTTCTTCTGCTTCCACTGGAGCTTGGCGATCATGGAGCCATCGGGAAAGGGCTGGCCGTTGCCGGGAACGCCGGCCTTGAATGCTGCGATCATGGTCGGATTGGCGACGATCACCTTGAGTATTTGATCCTGGTGGGCGGAAGAGACGACTGGCCAGTCTTCGTACCCCCTGAAGTCGGAGAACGCGATTCCGCTCGGCGATATCAGCGAGTATTTGCCCTGCGCGTTCGGCGAGTTCTTGTCCTGCGCGTGAAGGGCCGTGAGGAGCAGCAGGGCGAGCGCTGTTACGACCACGATAAAGATTGTAAGAGCGGCGAGACGTCTCACCTCGGCGCGCTTTCCGAGCATGTTTTCTTCTGGCTCCTGTGTGACGGATTCCTTTGCGCTTTCAGACATGGTGTCTTCTCCTCCACAAAAAGTCTCTTGAGCCCAATCGACTTACACGTCAAGCCATTGTGATTAGGCCAGACGTTAGAGGAGTAAACAATTGGACTATGGTATCGGCGATACCTTCGTATCAGGTGCACGGAGGGGAGTTTCCTTCGCTTTGTTCGACTTTCTGAGCTATCTGGATGAGGAAAAACCGTATGCGTCCGGCATCAAGACGCTGCGGTCGATACAAAAGCGTGGGCAATACCATCGTCTAATTGCGCGGCCACGGTTGTTCTGCCCTAATCGTGACAGTCAGTTTAACGAGGAGATACGAATGAAACTCTCGCAAGCGCGCAGAACCGCTTTGATCGCGACCATGATGCTGATCCTGTTGTCCGGACTCGACATGAGGGGATTCGCTCAGGCGGCCTCCCAGCAGGGAGTCAAAAACATTGTCCTCGTTCACGGCGCCTGGGCGGATGGATCGTGCTGGTCCAAAGTGATAACGCTCCTCCAGGCGAAGGGTTTTCATGTGGTCGCCGTGCAGAATCCCTTGACCTCGCTGGCTGACGACGTAGCAGCGACGAAGCGCATCATCGCGTTGCAGGACGGACCAGTCATACTCGTCGGCCACTCCTACGCCGGCGTGGTGATTACCGAAGCAGGTAATGACCCGAAGGTCGTCGGATTAGTCTATGTTGCGGCGTTCGCGCCCGGGGAGGGCGAATCCATCAATTCCGTCAGCAAGCCTTATCCGCCCGCTCCGCTGGGCAGCGAGCTCCAGCTCGACTCTCAGGGCTTTCTAACGGCGACACCAAATGGAATTGCCGAAGACATGGCGCAGGATCTCCCGGAAGGTGAGCAGCAAATACTCGTTGCGACACAGGGTCAAACGGCGGCAGCTGATTTCGGAGCCACCGTCACGACAGCTGCGTGGAAGAGCAAGCCTTCATGGGCCGTGATTGCGGGCAATGACCGTGCCATTCCGCCGGCTCTCGAGAAAGACGAGGCAGCGGCCATAAAAGCAACTGCAATCACCGTACCGGCTAATCACCTGGTCATGCTGTCTCACCCGCGGGAAGTGGCGGCGTTGATCGAGCAAGCGGCGGCGAAAGCCAAATAGAACAGCGAGCGGTCCATCTTGTTCTGGCCGAATACGAAGTGCTTTGACCCACTCACGAAAAGGCTTAATTTATGATCACTTCGGTCGAATTGCGGGGTGTAGCGGCGTTCTCTGATCTACCGGACGACCAAATCGAATGGTTTCTGGGTCACGTACAAGAAGTCTCACTTCAGCGGGGGGAGACATTTGTACAGCAAGGCGACCCAGCGGACTGGATGTTCATATTCCTCGAAGGGCTCTTTCAATGGAGTGGGGAATTTGGTGGCGACATTGTTTCACTCCCAGTCCAGGCTGGCGAGGTCAGCGGGGTATTTCCTTTTTCCAGGATGAAACGGTTCACGGTAACCGGGCGAGCCTTGACCCATGGACGCCTCGGCAGATTTCCCGTCTCGCATTTCCCAGAACTCATCCAGAGAATGCCGGAATTGACGACAAGATTAGTCGCCATGATGTCGGAAAGAATTCGGGAAGGAACCCGAATCGAACAACTGCGCGACCGTCTGGCCTCATTGGGCAGATTATCAGCCGGACTTGCGCACGAATTGAATAACCCAGCTTCGGCCGCCAAGCGCGCGGCCGACCAAATGCGCAATATGCTGGCGAAAATGCGAAGTTCGACCTCCGAATTGTGGCGGCGACCTGTGAATGACTCGGACAAAGCCAGAATTGAAGAGGCGGAGGCCTCACTGCTCGAATCAACCGCCGTTCTGTTAGATGGGCTCGCACTCAGCGACCTCGAGGACAACCTGAATTCGATCATGAGCAGCAATGGTTACGCAGATTCATGGGAGTTAGCCGCCAGCCTCGCAAAGTGCAATATGTCCGCTGATACTCTCACCTCCCTGCTGACAAGTCTCGATCCCGGCACAGCGCGGCCGGCGCTAATGCGAATCGCGGCATGTGCGGAATTGTCGATCCTTCTCGGCACAGTGGAGAACAGCTGCGGCCGGATATCGAAACTGGTTCGGACAGTTAAGGAATACACCTATATGGACCAGGCGCCGGTACAGGATATTGACATCGCGCAGAGCCTCGAAACCACGCTTGGCACCCTGGCCCACATTCTGCAACCTGGCATTGAGGTGAAGCGAATTTACGAACCGGTTCCGTTACTGGTTAGCGGGGCAGGAACTGAGTTGAATCAGGTCTGGACCAACCTGATCGAAAATGCGATTGACGCAATGCCGGGTAAGGGTGAACTCCGGCTGCAGGCCTTCCGCGAGGACAACTATGCAGTGGTCGAAATTGGCGATAGTGGGCCCGGAATTCCAGCAGCGATCAAGCCCTACATTTTTGACCCTTTCTTTACGACCAAGGGCGTTGGCGAAGGAACGGGCCTGGGCCTGAACACAGTCCAGACCATTGTCAGAAAGCTTGGCGGCAATGTACAAATCACTTCAAGGCCGGGTGACACTCGCTTTCAAGTTCGGCTTCCGGTCATAACTTAGTTGGGTCGGCCGAGGTGAGGCGATCATGATGTCAATGGAATTGGAATCGGCCATGAGCAAGAAGGCATCAGATGACTGATTCGATGCAGCCATCGATCAACACACCTGACCGGCAGGCCCAGGCCTTCCCGGTCCTGACGCCTGCCCAGATCGACCGCATCCGGCCTTACGGAACTGCGAGAACTGTTCGGGCAGGAGAGATCCTGTTCGAGCCGGGCCAGCTAGGAATGCCTTGCTTCGTTGTGCTCTCGGGAAAGCTCGAGATTCTCATGACGAGGCTCTCAGGCGAGCAAGTATTTGTGACGTATGGTGTGGGAGGTTTCTCCGGAGAGATGGTGTTGATCTCAGGAGCCCGTTCCCTATCGCGGGGGCGCGTTGGCGAGCCAGGTGAGTTTCTTGAAGTGAGCGCGGACTCGCTCCGCTCGCTTATCGCAAAAGATGCCGAGCTCAGCGATCTTTTCATGCGCGCTTTCATTCAGCGACGGCAAGCGCTCATTGCAGAAGGCGCCGGTAACGTAACGATCCTGGGATCGCGCCACTCCGCCAACACTCTTCGCTTGCGCGAGTTTCTCACCAGGAACGCGCACCCCTACACTTATATCGATCTCGACACTGACACGACCTCTCAGGAGCTGCTCGATCGTTTTAATCTGAAGATTGACGAAATACCCGTTGTGATTTGCAGCGGAAACAAAGTGTTCCGCAATCCCACTACGCAGAGGCTGGCCGAAGGTCTGGGGCTCGCGGGCACGGTCGATGAATCACGCATCTGCGACGTCGCCATCGTGGGCGCTGGTCCCGCCGGTCTCGCTGCGGCAGTTTACGCCGCCTCTGAAGGCCTCGACGCCGTCGTGATTGAAGCCGAATCTCCCGGTGGGCAGGCGGGCTCGAGCTCAAAGATAGAAAACTACCTTGGTTTCCCGACTGGCATCTCCGGCCTGGAGCTCTCGGGCCGCGCCGTTGTTCAGGCTGAGAAGTTCGGCGCCCGGATGATGATGGGGCAACGAGTAGTTCAGGTTAACTGTGATCAAAGACCGTACCAACTAACGCTGGAAAATGGCAGCATCGTGCAGGCGCGAAGCATCATCATTGCTGCCGGAGCACAATACAACAAGCCGAATATTGCCAATCTGAAACAGTTCGAAGCGAATGGGATCTATTACGCGGCCACCTTCATGGAATCGCAACTTTGCGGGAGTGATGAGGTCATCGTGATTGGCGGAGGCAATTCGGCCGGCCAGGCGGCAGTTTTTCTGGCTGAGACTGCCGGCAAGGTCCATATGTTGGTTCGCGGCAAGACCCTTTCAGAGACCATGTCACGCTATCTGACCCAAAGAATTACGACGCATCCAGCGATCGAATTGCATCTCCAATCTGAGGTTGTGTCATTGCAAGGCGATTCGCGACTGGAGCGCGTCACCTGGATCGATAAATCGTCGGGGGAGAAATCGACACGCGAAATCGGCCATGTTTTCGTGATGGCGGGCGCGTCGCCACACAGCGACTGGTTGCGTGGCTGTGTTGCCCTGGATCAGCAGGGATTCGTTCTTACCGGGCGGGACTTGGATCCAGTTCTGGCAGACGCACCACAAAAGTGGCCTCTGGGCCGGCCGCCGCAGATGCTTGAGACGAGCTTGCCCGCGGTTTACGCAGTTGGCGATATCCGTTCCGGCAACGTGAAACGGGTTGCGTCCGCCGTTGGCGAAGGCGCGATCTCGATCCATCTTGTTCAACAAGCGCTGGCGGAAATATAGCGTCAACGAGCAGGAGATCGTTTGCGTCGAGGTGACGGCGCATATTCCCGCTCTGGTTGAGCGCCCTTTCGTTTCCTATTCAGCTGAGGATCTAGAGAACAATCTTGCCCTTCTTATGTGGTGCGCCAGCAAGCATCTCGTGCGCCACGCGCGCTTCTTCGAGCGGCAGCACCGATCCGACCTGGGGGGAGATTTTGCCCCTCTCAAACGGGTCAGAAATCGCGCGCAATCTTTCGCTCGTGACTTCAGCGTAAAAGAACACCGATTGGATCCCCGCCCTCTGTGGAGGTTGCATGGCGACAAGAGACACAAGCCGCCCGCCGTCCTTCACGGCACTGGAACAGCGTTGGACCGTTTCGCCGCCCACGGTGTCAAGAACCGCGTCCACCTGAGGCAAACTGGCTTCGAAACCGGGCGCACTGGAGTCGAGGATAGTTTCAACGCCCAATGCGCGGAGCGCCTCCTGGTCAGTGGAGCGGGCAACTGCAATCACTTGCATTCCGGCTTCTATTGCCATTTCGACGGCATAGGCGCCGACGTTTCCAGCTGCGCCTGTGATCAAGATCGTATCTCCGCTTTTCGCCTGGGCATATTCGAAGAGCATCTGCCAGGCGGCGACCGCGACAACCGGCGCCGAGGCAGACTCAAGATGATTCAAGCGCGGTGGCTTTGGCGCGATCATTCCCGCGAGCGCGACGGCGAATTCCGCCTGGGCGCCGCAAAACTGTGGATTCGTTACGCCGTAGACTGCTTCGCCTATTGCAAACTGGCGCACATCGGGACCAATCGCCTCAACGAAGCCCGAGAGGTCGGAGCCAAGCGTCAATGGGGGCTGCGGGCTTACCTTGCTCTTGCCTTCGCGAATGATTGCGTCCCAGGGTGCGACGCCTGCGGCGGCAACGCGCACCAGTACCTCACTTTTGCCGGGCAATGGCTTCGGAATCTCTTCAACCACGACGACCTCAGGCGGTCCGTAACGGTCGATGCGCACCGCTTTCATGTGAACCAAACCTCTTTCAAAGGAATTCACTGCCGGCTAGTTCAGCAGCGATTCCCAGTTGGCCGGCACCCTCCCTGCGGGTCCAGGAGCGGGCTGATTTGCTGGATGCGCGTGCGGCGGAAGCAACTTCACACCTTTGATCATGCCCTGCTTCTCGTAATCGTAGAACCAGTCCTCACCCGGCTCGAAGCTGGCAATGATGGGGTGCCCCATCGCAGCCGCATGCTTGGATGCATGTTGGCTCGGAGAACTGTCGCAGCATCCGATGTGCCCGCACTCCGCACAGCGACGCAGATGAAGCCACCAACCGTTCGGCGACTCCAGGCATTCCACGCACCCATTTCCGCTCGGCTTCGAATCGGGGTTAATCCCGCGCTGATGTTTGCTCATTTCGATTGCTCCTCTAGACGTCATGCCCAGAAAAGAGTTTAAGCCACCAGCAGGATTTTCCCGATGCCGCCCTTTTCCGCTTCCGCTTGAGCCTCGGCCGCTTCACTAAGTGGCAGCTTTTTGCCGATCGGGATCACCAGCTTGCCATCTCGCACCGCTTCGGCCATGAACTCGAGCGTCTTCCTGTCGAATTTCGAGAATACGTGCACCACCTTCACAGATGGGTACTGGGCTGCGTTCTGCGGTGCCACGACAACCGATGCGTACACCCCTCCCGGCTTGACCTTGGCGATCAGCTTCTCAGCGGTTTTTCCGCCGACCGTATCCGCCACTGCATCGAGCGGCAGGAGATTCGCAAGCGCGACATCGTCATCGGTTGCGACTACCTGATCCGCTCCGACAGTCTTCGCTTCATCCATCTGCCTCTTCAAGACCCCTGCGATCACCGTTGCCCCACGCGCCTTCGCAGTGAATACCGCCGAACGCCCGACATTTCCTGCAGCACCCACAACGATCACCGTCTGGCCGGCTTTGATTCCCGTGGCCGAAAGGAGTTGGTTGCCGGTCACCGTCACCAGCGGCAGCGCCGCGGCCTGGACCAAATCGAGCCCCTTGGGAACTTTCGCAAGAACGTCCGCTTTCACCACGCAGAGTTGCGCATACGTGTTGTCCGCCATGGCAAAGACCTGGTCGCCGGCAGAGAAGCCTTCCACTCCCGGCCCGACCTTGACCACCGTCCCCGCCATATCGACTCCTATGAGGCTCGGGAACTGCATGGGATAAAAGTCCTTCGTTAATCCGGCACGTCGTTTGTAGTCAATCGGATTCACGCTCGAGGCGGCGACCCGCACCAGCACCTCGCCGGGACCGGGAACCGGGTCGGGGTAATCCTCATACTTCAGAACTTCCGGCCCGCCATATTGGTGGACAACGATTGCTTTCATATCTCATCTCCATGCGCCGACGCCCCGACCCGCGAACCCTTAGCTCTGCTGCCGGCGTTCGCGCGTTACAAGACCTTTGGCGGCGACCTATCCTCTTTTCTTTTGCGGATGAACGCCGAGGTCGTGCCAGGATGTCTCCGAGAGGTTGACGCCGTAGTGCTTTGCGGCTTTCTCAATGTTCGCGAACGCCAAGGCTCGGTCGGCATCGGAGACATCGATGACTTGATCAAACCGCGCCACCGCATTGCGCACGTGCTGTGCGTCGGTCAACGGTTCCTTGCGCTGCTTGGGAAACGCGTAGACGCTGTCGGGCAAGTCGCTCTGCATTGTTAGCTGCCCATGTTTCTCGTGAGGTTTCCAGGTTGCTTCCGGCATCTCTTTGCCATCCTTTCCTTCGTAGCTAGGGGGCGGGCGCACCAGCCCCTCATCAAAAGAGGTTAAGCCACTGGCGGCTCGAAGACCTATTGGACAAAGGTATTGGTCGATACGTTAGTCCAATGGATTCATCGTAGCGCTTCTGCCAATCTTGGCTCGAACAGTCACTCGCTCCGAGATTGAAAGGGGTACCGAATGGACGCCACAAATGGACTCAAGGAGGCCGCGAGCGTGACTGCGCCCGTCGCGTCGAGCACGCTTAGTGTGAACGTTTTCACGGCCCCCGGAAAGGCCATGGTCGGCGAGCGGCCAAAGCCGTTCGGCGAACCACTGGGCTTTGACCCGATCACGTCGACTTTAATTTTCGGCGAGTACGACGCGGTGCTGGTGGACGCAATGGGGACAGTGGCTGAGGCCG
>CAZVYV010000078.1:0-10823 GCA_964630985.1 uncultured Occallatibacter sp. | reverse complement strand
GTCAGACGACCTGACGCTGCTGGTGGTGCGCTACCGCAAGGCGGCGTAGGCCTGTGGAGCGCCCGACCGGGCGGCTTCGATCAGCTGGCTCAGGATCAACTTTCCTCGCGCCTAAATCGTCTGAAACTTGTCGCGCGAGGTTGGTACAATCCTCACCATGGGCGTCCCCAAGTGCATTGGCAGGTATGAGATTGTCGAGGAATTGGGCCGTGGCGCCATGGGGAGTGTTTTCAAGGCCAAGGACCCTGCCGTCGGCCGCATTGTCGCGCTAAAAACGATCCATACCACGGCGCTCGAAGGCGCTCAAAGCGAAGAGTATCGCACTCGTTTTTACCGCGAGGCACGGGCGTCCGGCGTGCTGGCGCATCCCGGAATTGTGCCAGTTTTCGACGTAGGCGAGGATCAGGGCGCGCCGTTCCTGGTGATGGAATTTGTCGAGGGCAGGACGCTGGGCGAAGCCATCAAGAAAGGCGAGCGATTTACCTTGGACCGCGTTTGCGAAATCGGCCAGCAAATCGCAGAAGCTCTAGGCTACGCGCATCGCCAGGGGGTGATTCACCGCGACATCAAGCCGGCCAACATTCTGATGACCTCGAAGGAGGTTTACGGCAGCGAGCGGCCTCGCATCACCGATTTCGGCATTGCCAAGTTGGCGTCGAGCGACATTACGACCACCGGGCAATTGCTGGGCACGCCGTCGTTCATGCCGCCGGAGCAGTTTACGGGTTCGCCGATTGACGGCCGCGCAGACCTTTTTTCGCTAGGTGTGATTCTTTATTCGCTGGCCACGGGCGAGCAGCCATTCCCCGGCGAAACCATGACCGCCGTCTCCTATAAGGTCGTCTACACCGAGCCCATTCCTCCGGCGAAGCTGAATCCTGCGATTCCCGCGCGGGTCGAAGCGGTGATCCTGAAGTGCCTGGCCAAGAGCCCGGCGGACCGCTACCAGACCGGCGAGGAGCTGGCGCAGGATCTGGCGACGGTCCGCGCGAACCCGGTCACGAGCGTGATGCAGTCTGCGCCGCTGATGCCTTCTGCAATGGAGTCCGATGCGACGCTGGGGCCAAATGCGATCTCCGGGTCGCTTCGGGCTGCGCCGGTGGTCACGGCCGACAAATCCGGGGCAAAGCAGGCCCCGAAACCGGCGGCAGCCAAGTCGGCGTCGCCAAAGAAGTTTGAGAGTGTCTTCGCCATCGCGTTGCTTTCGGTTGCCGGGCTCGGCGCTGCAATTGCAGGTGGATGGTACTGGTATGCGCATCGCAAGCCGCCCACTCCGCCGCCTCCGCCTCAGGCAGTCACGATTCCTGTTCCGCAGCCGGCTCCGCAGCAAATTGAGGCCCTACCCCAAACGCCTCCTCCTGCGGCAGCACCTGATACCACGCCTGCGAAACCCGGAACCACGCCAAGCGGTTCCCCGGCCACCGCACCGAAGGACACGAAACCTTCGGCGGGCAAGCTGACCCCGGGCAAGCCGACCTCGGCAAAGACGACGCCCCCACCGCAGCCGGTGGCTGCAGTCACGCCGCCGCCTGCTCCGGCCAAGCCCACAACTCAAACCCCCACTCCGGCGCCGGTTAAACCACCAACGCCCACGCCTGCGCCCACCGCCGCTTTCGATCCCCGAAAGGCCGACCCGGACAAGAATGGCAAGTTGAAGATCGACGTAAGCAAGTTCCCGAAAGGGATTCCCTTCACCGTGTCGATGAACAAGCAGCCTTATATTCACTTCACTACCGGGGACGGCACGAGCCTGGACAATTTGTATGCGCCGCCCGGCATGCAGCAGTTTCAGGTCTCGTTCAAAAGCGGTGGCCAGGAGTGGGACTCGAAGCCGGTGAGCTCCGATTTCAAGGCCAAGAAGACCAAGACCATGAAGGTCCAGCTCTTCGATGGAGACAGTCTGGTCTCGAAAATTACCGTGCCGATCGCAAAGGACGCGATGCTCGCGATCTCATTCTCCAGCAGCATCACCAATCTTTTCTGATGTTTTCAGTTTGTAACAGGACTTTCACAATTCTCCCGTAGCATCTGGTTCGAAGAATCAAAGCGAACTCAAAGCGAAGAAAAGGGCGACGGGAATGGAACTCTCCACGCATGAAATGGACGGCGGCATCACGCGGGTCGAGCTGGATGGACGCATGGACATTGGCGGCGCTGCGGCGGTTGATATGAAGATGAATTTGATTGCAGGCAGCGCAAAGAAACTGCTGATCGACTTGCAAAAGGTGACCTTCCTTGGTTCCATGGGATTGAGATCCATCGTCATACCCGCGCGAGCAGTGCACAGCAAGGGCGGCAAAGTGGTCCTTTACGCGCCCACCGAGATGGTGGAATCGGTTCTGAAAACCAGCGGCATCGACTCCATCTTGCCGGTTCACCACGATCTGGCAACGGCGATTGCCGCATTGCAATGAGCACCATCTCCTGTCCGGTGGCGGCCATGCCCGCAGAAGACACAGCCAAACACGTGTCCCGGCTGACCCTGAAAAGTCAGCTTGACGACATGGCCTCGCTCTGGCCATGGGTCGAGGCGCTGATCGCGCAATTTGACCTTCCATCCGACACGGCGTTTGCTATCCACCTTTGCCTCGAGGAAGCAGTTTCAAACGTCATCCGTCACGGCTACAACGGGAAACCCGATCACACTTTCACCGTCGATTGCGCCTCGCCGAACGCGCACGAAGTCGTCTTCACCATCGAGGATCAGGCTCACCCCTTCGATCCTCTGGAGCCTGAGCATATTGAAGAATTGGTTGAGCCAAAGGCGGAGGATTTTCTTCGGCCCGGAGGCCGCGGCATCCTTCTGATGCGGAAGTTTGCCAGCACTATTGGCTATGAGCGAGTCGAAAGCGTGAATGGGGGCGGCAATCGCCTGACCATCGGATTTGTCCTGCCACAGTGACGGTCTCCACCGCCTCCGGTTAACACTTTCGTTTGCAAGGCCCTCCAGCTTCCAGACCGTTGCCTGAGCACTATTTGCGCTATGATTACGTCTATAGAGTGTGAGCGGCTGGCTTCTCCTTTTAGAGCTGCTCCGGCGGTGTGCGTGTCCCGATTTTTCCAGCGTTTAGTCTTTGCGATCTCCGTGGTGATCTTTGCCGGTCTCGGCCTGAGTTATGTTCTGGGCGAGCTCGGATACATCGGTGTCCATGCCGGCGACGAACAGGACGCGGCTTACAAGCAGATGCGCGTTTATGCCGAGGTTCTGCGCAAGATTCAGAACTACTACGTGACCCAGCCCGACATTCCCTCGGTGACGACCGGCGCGCTCCACGGGCTTCTCGACTCGCTCGATCCCGATTCCAGCTATCTGACGCCGACCGAATACAAGACCTATAAGGACCGCCCGGCAACGGACAATGCACAAGTGGGGCTCACCATCTCCAAGCGGTTCGGATATGCCACGGTGGTGAATGTGCTGCCCGGATCGCCGGCCGACCAGGAGCATTTTCGCGACGGTGACGTGATCGATTTGATTGACGGCCAGTCAACCCACGATCTGCCGCTAGCCATCGTGCGCTTCATGCTTTCGGGCAAGCCGGGCACCTCGGTTACCCTTTCGGTTGTCAGGCCCTTCAAGCCCGATCCCGACACGATCAAGCTCACGCGCGCGCCGCTCGCGGTGCCTCCACTGGGTGAGCAATTCTACGAAAACGCGTCCATTCTGTATCTCAAGCCGGGCATTTTGAGCGCAGCTCGGGTGGACGACATCGCTGCGCGGATCAAGGCAGCTGGAAAAGGCAAAAAGATTCTTCTTGACCTTCGCGACACGACCGGCGACGACCCCCAACAGGGAGTGCGCCTGGCTAACTTCTTCATCAAGCAGGGAACGCTGGCGTCTTTGGAAGGGCAGAAGTTTCCACTTCAGACTTTCAGCGCCGATCCCTCGCTCGTCCTGACAGACGCGCCGGTAGCAGTGCTGGTGAATCGCGGCACCTATGGCGCACCGGAGATTACCGCCGCCGCCATTGAAGACCTGAAGCGCGGCGACGTGGTTGGGGAGCACACCTTCGGCGAGGGCACGGTGCAAAAGACCATTGACCTGCCCGATGGCGCCGGACTCATGTTGACCGTCGCTAAATACGAGGCTCCGGACGGGAAGAAAATTCAGGAAGTAGCGGTGACCCCCAACATCGTTGTCGCTTCGCCAGAGGACGACGGCGAGCCGATACCTCCATCGAACGGCGACGCGCCCCTGAATCAGGCACTGTCGCTGTTGAAGGCGAAGAACGGTTGATCGCTAACGAGTTAGGGCGCAGTTCCCATTTTCATGCCCGTGTTCCCGCTCTTAACCAAGGTAATGCGGTAAACGTGACCTGCGATTTTTCCAGAGTAATCCAATGCTAGCCTTAGGATGAGGCACTCCTCCGCCTCGCATGGCGGAGGCTTGCCCGTGAGGCCAGTCCTGCCTTGGCTACTACGTCCAATCTGCCGCCCAAAGAGCGCGCCAAAGACCAACTGGGCGAACGCCTGCCGGGCAGGGAGCGCCGTTTTTCAAGGCCGACGCTGCCCGCGCATCGAAGGCGCAAACTGGCGGGGCGGTCGGCGCTTGTTGCGCTGGTGCTGCTGTCGGCCATCACCGGTTCTCTCGCCGGCCTTACGCTCGTCTACTCAGTAAACCTTCCACAGATTCAGGACCTGGAGCATTTCCAGCCTTCCACGATCACCGATCTCTATGACCGGAAGGGCCGCGTCATCGGCTCGTTCGCGCTGGAACGCCGCGAGGTGGTTGGCTACGACGGATTCGCGCCCATTCTACGCGAGGCGGTGATCTCGATTGAAGACAAGAACTTCGAATCGCACTGGGGCATCAACGTGTTTCGCGTGGCCGGCGCTGTCTGGCACGACATTCGCAGCCACGGCCGCGCGCAGGGCGCATCCACGCTCACCATGCAGTTGGCGCGTAATCTTTTTCTTTCGTCCGACCGCACTGCTATGCGCAAGATCCAGGAGGCCTATCTTGCGATTCAGATTGAGCGCGCCTTCACCAAGGAACAGATCTTCACGCTCTACGGCAATCAGATTTATCTTGGCAGCGGGAACTATGGCTTCGAATCCGCGTCGGAATATTTCTTTTCGAAACACGCGAAGGACCTGACGCTGACCGAAGCGGCGCTGCTTGCCGGCCTGCCCAAGGGGCCCGTTGCGTTTTCGCCGTTGCTGAATCCAGAGCGCGCGCTGCACCGCCGCAACCTTGTGCTGAGCGAGATGGAGGGTGACGACGTGATCACCCACGCCCAGGCTGAGGCAGCGCGCAACGCTCCGCTTGGTCTAAATATGGCGCGGCCAGTGGGTCTGCCGGCGCCCTGGTTCCAGGACGCGATCCGAGAAGAACTGGACAAGCGCTTCGGCACCGAAGAAGTGCATGAGGATGGTCTCCGCGTCGATACGACTCTCGATCTTGATTTACAAAAGGTGGCCAACACCGCCGTAGTGGACGGCGTGGCCGCATACGAGCGCCGTCACGGTTGGCGCGGCCAATTGGAGAATGTGCTTGCCGGCGACATCACGCTCGACAACTATCGCCATCCGGACTGGGCGATTCTGGCTGGACCCGGCGACTACGTTCACGCAATCGTTACGCGCACTCTTCCGTTGGAGATTCATGCGCGCATCGGGCCGCCCGATCAACCGGGCTCGGAGATCCTGCTGCTGCCCGCCGACTGGCAGTGGACCGGCGTGCGCTTCGGCAACGCGCTCGCCAATCCGGGCGACATCATCTATGTGCGCATGACGGCGGCTGCTGCAAGCGGCGAGCGCCGCGCATTGCTCGAAGAGGATACCGGCACGCAAGGCGCGCTGATGGCGATCGACAATACCAGCGGCGACGTGCTGGCCATGGTGGGCGGGCGTGACTACGCGGTCTCGGTCTTCAACCGGGCGACGCAGGCTGAGCGGCAGACCGGCTCCAGCTTCAAGCCCTACGTTTACACCGCAGCGATTGAAGATGGCGTGAAGCCCACCGACATCATTGTCGATGGGCCGACGCGCTTCGGCGACTACGTGCCGCACAACTACGAGAACGACTACAAGGGCGCGATGACCGTCGCCAACGCATTTGCTGAGTCGCGCAATATCCCTGCGCTCAAGCTGGCCGCGCGCGTGGGCATTCACAAGGTGATCGACGTGGCGCATCGCTTCGGCGTCACGTCAAACATTCCTCCTTACCTGCCGGTGGCGCTCGGCGCGGTGGAGATCACGCTGGAAGAGCAGGTTGCATCGTATGCAGTCTTCCCGAACGACGGTGTTCGCGTCGCTCCGCATCTGATTCGCAAAGTATCGAACGCCGACGGAATCACGCTGTGGCAGGAGAGGCCGGCGGTAGACGAAGTGCTCGACCAGCAAACGGCGCGCACCATGATGACGCTGCTGCGCGGCGTGACCGATCACGGCACAGGCGCGGCCGCCAAGCAGCTGAACCATCCGCTGGGCGGCAAGACTGGAACTACCAGCAGCTTTACCGATGCGTGGTTTCTGGGTTTCTCGCCGTCGGTCACTTGCGGCGTGTGGGTGGGCAATGACAGCCGCGAGTCTCTGGGTGACAAGGAGACGGGGGCGGTCACTGCTCTGCCGATCTGGATCAACTTTATGCGCGCCGCGATTGCCGGCAAGGACGATGAGCAATTCCCGGGTGATGAAGATGGAGCCGCGCCGGATCAAGCAGGGGCAGAAACGCCGGCCACAAAGCTTCCCGTGCAAGCGTCCGCGACGAAAGCAACTTTGCCATCCCGGCAACACACTGCCGCCGTTAAGCCAGCGCTCGCTTCCGCACAAAGGCCGTCGAAGAAGCCGGCAAACGAAGCCAGAGTCAAGCCTGCATTGACGTCACACCACTGACGCATAAGCTCAGCGATCGCTTGAGAGCGCGAAATACCGTTTCGCCCGCGCAACATCCTTGAAGATTTGCGCCTTGAGCGCCTCAGGAGACGGCCAGGTTTTCTCGCCGCGCAGGCGGAGCAGAAATTCCAGCTCGAGCGGCGTGGTCTCATCCAGATCGATCGGCTCGAAGTCGAGGATGTGCGACTCAATCGCAAAGGACGCTTCGCCGAACGTCGGCCGGTTGCCCACGTTCGTCACCGCTTGAAATACTCGCCCGTTCACTTTGAGTCGCGTCACGTAAACGCCGAAAGCCGGCAGCAGCCCGTCATAGGGCGCAAGGTTGACTGTTGGCACGAGCAATCGCGTGCCGATGCCGCGCCCCGATGCCGGCGTTGAGAGCACGGAGAATGGCCGGCCGAGCATCCATCGCGCGCGGCGAATGTCTCCGGCGGCGACCAGCGCGCGAATGGCTGAGCTCGAAACCTCCAGACCGCGGACGCGCACCGCTTCATGAACGTGCACCGAGAATCCAAGCTCCTTGCCCATTGCAGCCAGCTCGGGCACGCCGGCAGTGGCGCCACGCCCGAAACGAAAATTCTGGCCCTCGTGCATGCTGCGCACGCCGAGCGCCGCAATCAGAATTTGCTGCACAAACTCGCGCGGAGAGAGAGCGGCGAGAGCGGCGTTGAATGGGAGCACCAGCACTGCATCGAGCCCCGTCTCAGCCAGCAGGCGCAGCCTCTCGGGCAGAGGGGTGATCAACCTGGGCGCATGCGCCGGACGCAGAAACTGCTCGGGATGCGGAATGAAGGTGATGGCCACGGCCCGCGCGCCGGTTGCTCGCGCCTCGGCCGCAGCGCCCTGAAGAATCGAGCGGTGCCCCAGGTGCACGCCATCGAAGTTGCCCACCGCGGCAACGGTGGGACCAAAGCCGGCCGGAATCTCGCGGAGCGAACGAAAGACTGCGAAAGAATCGCTGCGAGGAGTTGCCGCGTCGTCGCCCGGCGCTTTCGTCTTGATCGGCTCCGCACTCATAGCGTCACGGGCACCGTCAGCCCGTCGTGCGCCAGCTTGATGCCCGCGGGAAGCGCGCGATTGGTCTCTTCGTGACCCAGGTCGTGAGAAATGTGCATGAACCAGGTCTGCTTTGCGCCGATGCGCCGTGACCATTCGACGGACTGCTCTACTGTAGAGTGGCTGGGGTGGGGCGTATGGCGCAAGGCCGAAATTGCCAACACGTCAATACCCGCCAGAAGCGAAAAGCTCTCTTCCGGAATCGCGCTTACGTCGGTCATATAGGCCGCGTTGCCAAAGCGGAATCCGGCAATCAGTTGTTCGCCGTGCCAAAGCGGAACGCGGACGAAGTCGACGCCGTGCACGAGATTGTGGTCGGCGAGCGGAATGAGCTCCACGCGCGCGCGATTCGTATAGGTCGCGTCCGGCGAAATCGTGTAGGCGAACGTGCGCTCGAGCGTCGCGGCAGCTTCTCGATCGGCGTAGAGCGGAATGGGGCCGCTCTTTTTCGCGGCAATAAAGCTCAACGGGCGCAGATCGTCCATGCCAAGGATGTGGTCGGCGTGCCCGTGCGTATAAAGCACAGCGTCTACATGCGTGAGCCGCTCGCGCAGCGCCTGCTCGCGAAAGTCGGGTCCGGTATCGATGACGACAATGCGCTCCGCGCCTGAAGCGGGGTCAGGCCAACGCAGCAGCACCGAAGGCCGCAACCTGCGGTCGTGCGGATCGGACGAGGTGCAGACCGGGCACTGGCAGGCCAGCGTCGGAACCCCCATCGAGGTTCCCGTTCCCATAAATGTGAGCGTACCTTGCATTTTGAGCTTCTAGCTTCTAGCCTCTAGCCTCTAGCTAAAAGCGGGACTCTTTTCAGATTGGCTGAGTGCACCTCTGCACTTCAGATTAGAATCGTGAGACCCGTGATTTGCCTTTCCGTTATTCGGGGAAAAGCAAAGCGCGTGATCAGGACCGTGTTCGCAAAGTAACTGCTAACAGTTGAAGGCTAGAAGCTAGGAGCTAGCAGCTAGAAGCTGTTCCACTCACTTTTTCGCAGGCGGCACGGGCGGCACGGCGGGCGCACCCACCATGCTGGTCAGCTCCATAAAGGCCATACGCGCCTCGAAGAGCACGGTTTGCAGCACACGATCCTCGGTGGGCGTCAAGTTGCCGCGCGTTTTTTCTGCCAGCACAGCAAGCATATCGATGGTGGCGCGCGCTCCCATGATGTCGACACGCGGCCGCTGCCCCTCCTGCGTGCCTGCTCCCATCTGGAGCATGGCGGTGACGTAGAACTGCTGCACCAGGTGCTCGAATCCCACCGGCGGCTGCGGGCCTACGCCGGGATTCTGCGCGCGAACCAGATCCTCGAGCCTTCGCGCGGAGGCATCGTACGCGGCTTTCTGTTCGTGGCTCTCGGCGGCAGTCGGCGCCGGGGGCAACTCGGGCTCGGCTGTTGCCTCTGCGGGCTCCTTTGCATCTTCGAGCCGGGTTTCGTTCACAACCAGGCGCGGGCCAGGCGAGGGTTCTCCCGGCGCGGCGGGAGCCGCTTGCTCAGGCTCCTTGGGGGCCGTATGCCCGCCTTCTCTCTCTTCTT
Organism: uncultured Occallatibacter sp.; assembly: GCA_964630985.1. GTDB lineage: Bacteria > Acidobacteriota > Terriglobia > Terriglobales > Acidobacteriaceae > Telmatobacter. The sequence goes on along the minus strand of CAZVYV010000078.1, from coordinate 1,399 downwards.
CCGCTTTCATCTTGCGGCGGTCAATCACTTCGAATTTTGGCGTATCGCTCATACCTTCAGTTTCTCATCCCGGCTCAGGCCTGCTCAGTTTTTGCGTTTCTCAATTCTTGCGTTCTTGGGCGAGTTTCGGCGGAGCTTCCAGGATCCGCGCCATTCCCTCGATTGCGCCGGCTTTGTATGCGAATGATTGCGCGCGCTCCTCCGCTTCAGAGCGCACGATGCCCAGCGCAAAGACACGGGGTCCGGAGGGGAGCGGCAATTCAGCAGCGCTGGTGATCTGTCCGGCAGCCGTTCCGTCTTCAAGCTTCAACTCCGCGCCACCCTGGGGCACCGGACCCGAAAGCTCGAGCGGCCGCAGATGCCGGTGCACATTGCCGCGCGAGCGGATGCGCTCCACGATCTCCTGACCCAGGTAGCATCCCTTGGCAAAGTGCAGCGCCCGCATCTGCGAAGTCTCCTGCGGCAGGTCGCGCTCCACCATGTCGACTCCGTACGCTGGAACCCCTTCGGCGATGCGAAAAGCTTCAAGCGATCGACTGCCAATCGGCGTCGCTCCGCCCGTGCGCAGGCACCCCCATAGTTTCGCCAGCCCGGCCGACGGCAGCCAGAACTCGTAGTGCTGCGCCAGCACGCCGTAGCCACGCAGAATTCTCAAATTCCAGCCGTTCCATTCCACGCTGGTTCCCGCCATCGCACTCACTACCACGGGCAAGCCCACTCGTTCCAGCACCTCGCCCGCCTGCGGCCCGGTCAGGCCGATTGCCGTCTCCGAGCCCGCCTCTCCCACCTGCTCGTCTCCAAGCGGGACCAGCTCCACGTCGTCCATGATGATGAACTTGTTCAGATGAGCCAGCAGCTTCTCAAACTGATCGGCTGCGATCTCCAGCTCCAGCTCGGACTCACCGGCAAACGGAGTTCCCAATAGAGGGTCGCCGCCGAGCGCTGCCGTTGCAGTTGCGCTACGACGTTTTGGTGAGGATTCCTCGCCGCCCCGCCACACGGTTAAATCGCCCTGAATGTGGCCTTGCGCGTTCAGCACAAGGTTCCAGGCGCCGGTGTTCGGGAATAGATCGTTGACGGTGTTGGTAACCATGCCGCTCAACCAGCGGAAGCGGTCGGATCCGCGCACGCCGACACGGCGCATCCAGCCCAGATCGTGGATCGCGGCTCCGAAGGCCAGCGCCGCTGTTTCCGTTTCCGGCGCGTCCAACTCTCCGGGGGTCAAGACGCCCCGGTAAACGTTGAGTTCGTGCGATGTATGTGAAGACTCAAGCAGGCCGGCCAGCGCTGTGGCCTGCAGATTTTGGGCTAGATCGGTCTCGGGCATGGGGAGCTTTTCCGTGGTTCGGCGCCGGATTTTCTGTCTAAACTTGGCGTCAAACCGCATCCTGATTATAGC
>CAZVYV010000077.1:0-10869 GCA_964630985.1 uncultured Occallatibacter sp. | reverse complement strand
CTTTTCTCATGAACTGCCTCCTGAACCTCTAACATTTGCCGTTTCGGCATCGGCGGCTTCGAGTCTGGTTCGCCGCCGCACCGGATGCGCTTGAATCCATCGATTTAAGTCGTCAAAATCTATCAGACAATCGATTGTTTGAGGACATAAAGCAACTTTTTCAGAACGCGGGAGCGATTAAAGCACACCAAAAGATGGACTGTCAAGTCATTCTTTGGTTGTAGGCAACCGTTTGATTTAGTATGATTGCGCTTGCCTTATCTGCCTTGGTGATAGCAGAGTTTGGGCCAAGAGTCTCTTTTGGAAAAGCGATTTTCCTGTCAATCTTATTAGAGCAAACGCTTGTCTAAATCGATTTTGCGGCCTGAAGAAAGCGTGGAAGAGTCCAATGTGTCCCAAGTCACGTCGCGATTTTCTTGAGTTTGCGGCAACCTCTTTTGCGACAATGGTTTGTGTTAGGGGATTACCGTCCCGAGCCCAGCTGGCTTATCCAGGCCACTCGGTCCGCGGATGGCTAACGGCTGGCAGTCGGCGATGTTTAATCTTCGGGAACCTAGCTGCGTTAGGCCTTATCGCAGCCATTGGCTGCGGGTCAGGCCAACAAGGGGGTTCATCAACCGGCACAACTGGCCCGACCGGCCCTTCCGTGACTGTCTATCAGACAAATGCCGATCGATCCTTGCTGTTGGCGCAGCAGCCATCTGTATCGTTTGGCTCGTCCGGAACTGGCTCGACGACCATCACGATCAACTCGTCGGTTCAGTATCAACAAATCGACGGCTTCGGCGCGTCTTTGACAGATTCGTCGAGCTATCTCATTTACAACGAATTGAATGCCGCACAGCAGACTACCCTTCTTCAGAGTCTTTTTAGCCGCAGCAATGGCATTGGGCTAGGCTTCCTGCGTCAGCCGATGGGAGCGACCGACTTTTCCGCACAGGGAGATTTCAGCTACGACGATGTTCCCGCGGGTCAGACCGACCTAAGCCTGGCCGACTTCTCCATTGCTGACGATCTGAAATACACGATCCCTGTCCTCAAGCAGATATTTGCGATCAACTCAAGTATCAACGTTGAAATGCTTCCTTGGAGTCCCCCTGCCTGGATGAAGACCTCCGGAACAATGAATGGAGGCAATTTCAATGACAGCGATTACCCTTCCCTTGCCGCTTATTTTGTGAAAACCATTCAGGCCTATCAGGCCCAGGGCATCCCCGTGTACGCAATTGCGGCACAGAACGAACCTGAAAACTCCAATTCCAGTTATCCAACAGAAGCGTTCTCATCTAGCGAAGAGACATCTTTCATTGGCAGCTACCTTGGACCGGCGCTTCAAGCCAACAAATTGAATACAAAAATATTCAGTTACGAACACAACTGGAACGATACGACTTACCCGGAGACGATTCTCGGCGATCCAACCGCGGGTCCATATGTTGCCGGAACCTCCTGGCACTGCTATGCCGGATCGGTCTCGGCCCAGTCCACAGTGCAAGCAGCATACCCAAGCAAGGGAACCTGGTTTACTGAATGCACGGGCTCCGTCGGCAGCGTCTTCGGGAGCGACCTGGCTTGGAACATGGAGAATCTGATCATCGGCGCCACGCGTAATTGGGCGCGAAGTGTCTCCGAATGGAACCTGGTTCTTGACCAGAATTCCGGGCCGCAGAACGGCGGATGCACCAACTGTCGCGGTTTTGTGACAGTGAACGACAGCGTGAGTCCCTCAACCCTGACCTATAACGTCGAATACTACGCGTATGGTCACGCCGCTAAATTTGTTCTACCAGGGGCATATCGAATCCAGTCGAATTCCGCAAGTACTGGTACAGGCGGAATCGAGGATGTAGCCTTTCAGAATCCTGATGGGTCCATCGCTCTTATTCTTTTTAACGACGGAGGCTCATCAACAACATTCAATGTGTCGTGGAACAATGAGAGCTTCGCCTACACTCTTCCAGGCGGAGCTGTCGCTACGTTCACCTGGTCAACGAGTTCAAGCTCATCGAATGGAACAAAGATGCCCGCGAAGTGACATCGGGCAGGCTTCGTTTGAGAGACACGAATGGATTCTCGCTGTGCACATTCTGGTGCCGCTTGTCTGCCAATGATTCGGAAAAGCGCTCAAGGGCGGGGCCTCGGCCAGTACCAAAACACGATAAACTACGCAAACTTGATGCGACCGTCCATCGCGCAGAGCATATGACCGACAGTCGCGGACCCAGCCGGCGAAACTTTCTAACGCAGTGCCTCACATCAGCTGTAGCCTTGGGGGCGAGCTCGGCTCTACGTCTGCCCGGGCAGCAGCGCGCCTCCTCCGCAGATTTCCGTGCGGCCAAGGCAGTGCCTCCAACCGCGGCCATCGAATTCGACAATATTATCAGGAGCTCCGGGATCAACTTCGTTCTGCGAAATAGTGTAAGCCCGCAGCGCTACACCATCGAAACAATGACCGGCGGTGTCGCTCTGTTCGACTACAACAACGATGGGCTGCTCGACATCTTTTTTACCAATGGCGCGAGTCTCCCATCTCTGGAAAAAGCAGACCCAAGTTTTTGGAATCGCCTCTATCGAAACAACGGCGATGGTACGTTCACTGACGTCACCGAGAGCGCTGGGCTGAAAGGCAACGGTTACTCAATGGGTGTTGCCGCCGCCGACTACGACAATGATGGATTCACCGATCTCTATATCGCAGGCTATAACCGCAATCAGTTACTCCACAACAACGGCGACGGCACATTCACAGATGTAACTGAGAAAGCGGGAGTGGCGGGCATCATTCCCAAGTATGGCAAGGCCTGGTCGGTTGCCGCGGGCTGGTTCGATTACAACAATGATGGGCTGCTCGACTTGTTCGTAGTCAATTACCTGAGCTATGACATTAAGTCCGCAAAGCCCTGCGTTCAGGAAGGGCTTGCCGCCTATTGTTCGCCTGTCGATTTTCTCGGCACACCGAATATTCTCTATCGCAACAATGGCGATGGCACATTTACCGACGTTTCGCAGCAATCCCATGTTTCCGATTTCGTCGGCAAAGGCATGGGGTTGTCCTTTGCTGATTACGACGGGGATGGATTCACCGATATTTTCGTTTCCAATGACACGCTTCAGAACTATCTGTTGCATAACAATGGCGACGGAACGTTTTCGGAAGTCGGGCTCCAGGCAGGAGTCGCATACAACTCGTTTGGCGACGCGGTAGCCGGCATGGGCACAGACTTCCGCGATCTGGATAACGACGGCAAGCCGGATATTTTCGAGACCGCAATGTTCGGCGAGGGATTTCCTATTTACCACAACCTTGGTGATGGTCAGTTTCAGGATATTACCGGCGCGACCGGGATGGCGACCTTGACCAGCCGTCTCACAGCATGGGGAGCGGGAGTTTATGACTTTGACAACGATGGCTACAAGGATCTCTTCACTGCAAATTCCGATATTCTCGATAACTCCATGCAGCTGGCGCATCGCCCTTATGGCCTTTCCAACGGGTTGTTTCGCAACAAGGGCAATTTGACCTTCGAGGATCTGAGCATGAAAGCCGGCCCCACTTTCTCCGTTCCGGCTCCTCACCGTGGCGCGGCCTTCGGCGATCTCAACAACGACGGCAAAATTGACATCGTCGTTACGGTCCTCAATGGCCGGCCTCAAATCTTGATGAACCGCACAAACAACCAGAATCACTGGATACTCTTCAACCTGGTTGGAGTGAAATCAAATCGCGATGGGTTGGGAACGAAAATCAAGATCACAATGAAAAACGACTCGAAATATAATCAGGCAACGACAGCAGTTGGTTATAACTCATCAAGCGACAAACGCGTGCACTTCGGACTGGGCTCAGCCTCTGTGATCGAAAAGGTTGAGATCGCGTGGCCCAGCGGCGTCAAGCAGATTCTTACAAATGTTACAGCTGACCAAATACTTACCGTAAGAGAGGCTATGACTCCAATCGATTCATCAGTGAATCAAATTAGCCGATAACCTGGCGGCAAGTTCTGTCTGCTGGTTGCGCCTGAGCAAATCTACAAGCCCTTGCATAAAGTGAGGATCGCTTCTCCCATACACCGCGGCGGTCTCTGCCTCAAGGTCGGCGTCAGATGGCCGGTTGAGATGAAAGTATGAATCACAGAGCATATAGATCAATTCTGGAGTCGTCGTCTTCGATTTGTCCAGATAGCTGCTCGCTTCCTGCCACATTCCCTCGTGGTATCGTACCTCTCCCATTTCAGCGATAGCAGTCTGGTAGTTGGGGTCATTGGCGAGTTCAGCGTTGAACTGATTCTCCGCTTTGTCCAGATCTCCCAACTTCAGCGCAAGAATTCCTTCGTACGTGTGGGCGCCGCGAACTTTGGGATCGATTTCCAGCGCATGATGCAGATTGCGCAGACCTGCCTCAGTATTTCCCGCATAGATCTCAATCTTGCCGACAAATACATACGAGTCAGCTCTCGTGATCGAGGTTCCCTTGAAATGGTCCTGATAAAGCTCAAGGGCGTCTTGCTCGCGGTGAGCTGCAAGCAGTCTCTGCACCTGAGGAAGAACTGCGCTGTCGCGCTCGTCGCTCACCGCGGAACTGACAAATGTCGCCTGTTGCATCATCAAATGGTGAACCGCTGCCTCGTGCTTTGCTTCTTCATTCCTTCCGGTTGCGGCATACGCGCGCGATAGGTAGAAGTGCGCAAGAAACTTTTCCGGATCCAATTTCAACGCCGATTGAAGCGTGTCAATGGCGGCTCCGTAATCCTTCAGTTCCAACTCGCAGTGGCCCAGTCCAAGCACTGCATCGGCATCGTCCGGCTTATAACTTAGATATCGAATGTAGTCGTCTTTGGCATTCTGCCAGTTCGATAGCCGGGCCTCGGTATCTGCAAGCAGGGCTGAAGAATTTATATTTTGGGGATTTTTGTCGACTGCATGTGATAAATGTTCTGCGGCACCGGCCAGATCCATTAACTTATAATCCGCTTCACCCAGGTCGTAGTCGATTCCAGGCAGCGATGGGTCGAGCGTGTCGGCTTTCTTGAGCCACTCAAGCGCTTCCTGGCAATCACCCGCACTGCACAGTAGCTCCCCATACTTTTGCAGGACCCCAGGGTTATCCGGCTCGATCTTGGCACTCTTCCGGATTGCCCGCATCGCCTGATCATCTTGCCCGTTCTGATGATATGCCTGCGCAAGGTAGAACTGCGCATCTCCGTCTTCCGGTACGATCCGGACACAGTGCTCGAGCAGCCTGACCGCTTCCGCTTTGTCACCTGTGGTTAATTTGTAGATCCCTGTTTCAAGTAGGAGATCTGAATCGTTTGGAGCCAGCCCAAGTGCTTCCAAGAAAACCGGCCCCGCCGCCGACTCCTCTCCCGCGTCGCTCAAGAGCATGCCTTTCAGCTTCAGCGCCGGAACAAAGTGAGGATTCGCTTCCAGAAGCTGATTGACAATACCCATTGCGCCTTGCGGATTCCCATGCTGCTCCAGCTCGAGCGCCTGATGGAATTGCCGCATCGCTGACATTTCAAGAGCGTGATTCGAATCCTGCGCTTGTGCGGTGAGACTCGCCGCAATGTAAAGGGTCAAAGCAAGCACGCCAACGAAGTGAGCCACGCTGAATGTCGCGACTCCCCGAAGCTTCGCTTCACTCGAGCCCGATGCGCCTCTGCCGGGTGATCCTTTCATCCCGCAGGTCCTGAAAGTTCCACTGCTGCCGTTCGAATTCTGCATCAAGTTAGCTTAATCCGAATGGTGCATCTTGGTCCCGGCTCAGCTCACTTCGCCGGGAACTCGGCAACCTTCGCCGTCGCCTCTCACCTTTACCACACATACGTCGCGGCCGACTCTGAATGCAGCGTTGCCACGGCGCTGCGCCCATGATATTCAATCTGGAAAGTCTTCGGAAAGTTTCCGGTGTTCACAGCCACCAGAACAACCTTTCCTTCCGGAGTCAAAAACGCCACTGTCGAAAGCTGCTCCAGTTCGTTCGATCCGATGCGCACAGAACCCGGTGGCACAAACTTCGAGAAATGGGCCAGCGCGTAGTAGGCCACGTTGAACTGCGCCTGGTCGCCTACCAGTGTGATCGCACCAAAGCACATCGTGCATCCACCGTCATTCGTGTGCGGACCCGCTTGGGGATCAGCCGCCAAATTCCAAAGCAGCACATTCCGGGCCCAGTTCCGCGTCGCACCAATCAGTACGCGGCTCACCGGCTCGGCGATGTCAATCGACGTCGCGCTCGGCCGCCCACCTACCGACTGCTCCGTCAAATAAAGATTCTTGTTCGGATACTGGTTGTGAACGCACGTCAGCTTATCGCTATCGCCGCCATACAGATGAAAGGCCGTTCCCGCCACATACTTGCTCGCTGCAGCGTCTGCCAGGATCGATAGCGGATACGAAATCACATCGGGATTGTGATCGTACACCTGGATCTCAGTCTTGATTCCTGCTTTCTCAAACGCCGGACCCAGATGCTTTGCAATCAGTTCATCCTCTTCCTGCGCAAACACCACCATGCTCGGCGTATTTTTCGGGTTCAGTGGCTCATTCTCCGGTGTGATGGCAGTGATGTTGATCCCTTCCGCCTTCATGCCCTCGACATACTTCGTCATGTATTGCGCGTATGCCTCGTAAAACTCCGGCTTCAGCTCTCCGCCCTTCACAGCGTCGTTCGTTTTCATCCACGCAGGCGCCGACCACGGCGACCCAAGAATTTTGATCTCCGGATCGATGGCCAGAATCTCCTTCAGCACTGGAATCACGGTCGCCTCATCCGGCGCAAGGCTGAATTTCTCGAGCGTCGGATCAGTCTGGCCAGCCGGCAAATCGTCGTACGAGTACACGTGATCGTTCATATCTGAGGAGCCGATGCTCACCCTCAAATAACTCACGCCGATCCCGTCTCCCTTGGTTGTGAAAAGTTGCCGCAGCAACTCGCTTCGTCGCGCCTGCGTCATCTGCATCAGTAGCTGCGCGCTCCCGCCGGTCAGTGCAACCCCGAACCCTTCGATAGGCTGGTACTGCTCCATATCGTTCACTTCAATCGCCGGCGCATCGCTCTTCGCGTCGGAAAAACTGAGAGCGTCAGGCTGATGAGTGAGCAGCGCGCTTCGGTCTACGGTCGTAAGCCAGACCTGCACATCAGTGTTTTGCGCCCCAGATGTCGCTGCAAAGAAGATGAAGGCAGCAGGAAGGAGGAGAAGAATCCGCTTAGAATTCATAATTCCCTCTTTTGCAAAGGCGGCTTGAACGCCAATAGCTTGCACGCGGCGGACATTTTCGCCATACTTAGACAACCGTTTGTCAAAAGGCGAACATGCACTGCGGTTGAAACTGTCCTAGATGAAAGCAGAGTGGCCCGGGATTGTCAAGCGGGCTTGTTATACGTCCGAATCGTCATCCTTGGTTCGCCGACCGGTTCGCAATTCCGATGAATGATGGACTTGCTGAACTCAAGCGTGGCTCCGGGCGGCGGCATTCTTCGCCCCCGGCCTTTACGGGCGCGTCGAAATTCCTGGAATCGCTGAAGGACGAGGACGCAACGGGAAGAGAATCGATCTAAACGTGGCTGTCGGTAAAGCAAAGAGTGTAGCGCACTGCGAGCTGAAACCAGAGAATGAAAAGGCTCAGAATTGAGAATGTGGCTACCTTACGTTGAGCCTGTCGTAGCACGAAGGTGCTCTAGGATCTTTAAGGGTGCGAGCGTATCCTGCGCACAATAGCGAAGAGCGCTGCCCGTAAACGGTTGCGATCTTCGGATGGCAAAGAGGTGTCGAGCATTCTTGTGAAGGCGATGCCTGCGTCATCTCCATTGGCTACTTCCATTCCCTCGTAGGTCATCTCCGGAAGGAGAGCAGGCAAAACGCGCTTGAGGGAGTAGGAACCTGCGAATGCAGGATGATACACATTACAACGGACAAACTGCAGAAGATCCCATATTCGATCCTGGATACTCGAGATTCTTCCAGCATATCTTGGCATGTAGTCTGCGATCTCTTGAAGTCGCGTAGACTCGAAGCTCGCGTTATAGACGATTATTGTTCCCGAGTCCTTTAGAGCATCGATCAGAGACTCGATAAATGGAGCTCGGGGATCGGTGTCATCGCTGGCTAGAAATTCGAAGTGTTGCGGTTCAGCCCCTTGAGTATCGAGCCGGCGAACGGACCACTGGAACGGAATGATGTCATATGGCCGCGTTCCGGCGAAACGCGGGAGCGCAGGATTAACAGTTTCGAAGTCCATCGAATAGATCGGGTATTTGAGATCATCTAGTTCGGTGGCGAGGTTCCGATCTGTCCAGAGCCTTCCAGTCTTAACTGCATCGCACGCGATGCGCTGACGCTCGGTAAGAGGGAAGTCATCCGCGACGGCATGAATAGAGTCGATTTGCATGGAGTAAAGCTGCTTCAGTTTCTTCTCGCTGATACCTGGCAGCGTCGAGATGTGATCCTCCGCGATCGGTTGGTTGCAATGGGCGAAAAACTCGCATGTCACAGGCCGCTTGCAATGATCGCCTGGCCGCTCGGACACCAGAGGGGGAGCAGGCTCTTAAACCAATGGGGTTCGGTGCTTGTCGCTGCTTTTTCGAAGTAGCTCCAGCCTTTCAGGCTGCGTTCGAAATTCGAGTAATGTTCTTTACCAACTACGCGATCACGATAAGTGCTCAAAGGTGCACCCCACAGTTCATTCATGACAAGAATTGTTTCGTCACTTATACACCTGCGCCCATCGCAGAGATGTGATGGAGTTGGCAGTTTAGGGTATTGGGGAGGACTGGAACTGAAAACGCGTCGCCGGGAAAATGGAGGACCACTCCGGCAGAAATCGGCCAGAAACTTTGCCGTGCCGTCTGGCATTGCGGCAATTGAATCCAGTCTGAAACTGGTAAACGCCTGCAGCGCTTTTCGGTCGGCAGAATCTTGTTCTCAGCCCTGAATCCGCAGTGTCGGATTTACTGTCATCCGAGGCGTCAAAAAGGTGAAAAACTACCAAAATCGCCCAGAGGTACTCATCGATTAGATCGACTCTGGAATGAATTTAACTTAATTGTTTTAAGTTATTTATACGAATACACACGACTTTGGATGTGAGACCTAAGACCAAGGAATTAAGAAGCTGACGTTCTGCCACCGAACTACTCCCGCCGGAATAGGTAGAGCCAACGTCACGAAGTATATATCAAATCGCGGCGCGGAAAAGACATGGGGCGCGCGCGGATCGTGCGGCTGTTGCACGGATACGCTGCTATCTGATCGCGCTGCCGGGCCCGGGGGGTCAACCCCCGAACCCCTTCAGCAATTCATGGTGGATACTTGCGCCCGGACTATGCCAGCGAGTTGCTGAAGTTGCTGAACACGGTGTTGACGGCAGTCGCGACGCCATTGACGCTGGTGATGACCGTCAGTGAAATCAGCGCTATGACCAACGCATATTCGACCAGATCCTGGCCATGTTCTTTTTTCGCCAGATACTGGAAATTGACGTACAGCGTCAGAAGTAGGTTATTCATTTTGACCTCTCTCCTATTTGAAATTTACGGATAAGTTAATGACGCGACTCTGGATTCATGGAACGTACTATGAATCGTGGATTGTAATAAGGTCGTTGTCAACGTTGCTACGGTGACGTCGAGACCGGTTACTTTTGCCAACTTAATGAAACTTTTGTGTCACTTAGCGGCGATTCCGCTGGCAATGTGGCTTCGGTGACGTGGGAACCGGTTACCTTTTCCAACAAGAAGAAACTTTAGCGTCATTTAGATGTGCTTCAGCTCGAGAAGCAGACGGCGCGCAGGCCCCTCGCCAACGACGGTTCGTGGGTGTTGAAGATGCTATGAACGTTGCGCGAGTGCTTAATCGCATCTATGCAGAGCGCAATATAGTCGCGAGCCTGTTGAGCGAGACACTCCAGAGTTGCTGATACCGGAAGAATTCTCTGGTGGATAGGAGAGATGTGTGGCGCAGCTCGAGAATGCTGCTGGCGAAGTTACCGCGAATGCGAAAATCGACCAGGCTTTCTGTCATTCCGGGGTCAGTTAGATCGCTCCATGACAGGCGCATCTTGCGCTGGTGACAGAAAAGAAATGAACCGACGAAGCTGGCGATGGAGCGGCCGGCGCGGACCTGATCGAGGCGGAAGCCATCCGCTCTCTTTGAAGCAACAATCTGGGAATCCGCCGAGTGATCCGGCACGCAGATCCAGGCTTCAAGATACTCGGGTTCCGTCAGCGCCTGGTAGATGCGCCGCGCATCTGCGTCTACCGCGACCGATAAGGCAATCATCCGAACCCGCCCGGGAACGGGAAGGACATGGGAGCGAAGCTGCTGCGCCGGCTGCTCTGGGGAAGCTTCCAGGGTTTCTAACACGACGGTGACCTCACTTTTGAGAACGTGCACGCCGCAGTCCAAAATGAGCGCCTGATCCCGCAGAGTGACGAATACGATCTCCGTTGGGACAGAGCGCAGCCAAGCGGGAGGAGCGGCGCATATGGATGAAGACCGTCAAACGGCCGCAAGCTTCCGGTTTCTTCCATTCGGTAGATTCGCGGGCCTCTCCTTCTAATAGAGGGATTAAGGGTTGGATCGCCGAGGTGGCGTGACGAACGGCCAGGAAGACTCGTTAAACTGCAGATTGTGCGAATGAAAGACACTTGGAGACAGGACAAGCGCTTCAAGAAACGGAAAGTTCAGGAGCGATGGAGGCGATCCCCGAGGGAAGAACGGTAGCTGCGGCCCATTGCGACCTTTTGGCCGTTATCGAGGATAACTACGGAGTCGCCGTTCGTTTCCCTTCTCACTTCCTTTACGTATTTCAGATTCACGATGAAGGAACGATGAACGCGAAGGAATCCCCGCGGGTCCAAACGATCCTGCA
>CAZVYV010000076.1:0-10884 GCA_964630985.1 uncultured Occallatibacter sp. | reverse complement strand
ATTTGCCGATCTCGCGCTCAAATTCGTTTTGCATGCTGTCGAGCGCGGCGATCACACGCATGGCGCAGCGCTTGCCCTGTGGCTTTAGCGTAAGAAGATAAGCGCGCGCATCCTGAGAGTCGATTTTGCGCTGCAAAAACCCCTTGGCCTCGAGCGATGAGACGCAGTGGCTGAGATTGCCGCGTGTAGTGGCGAAGGTTTCGGCAAGTTGGGACGGCTTAACGTGGCGGGGCGCCTCGAAAAAGAGGGCCGCGAGCACAAGAGCTTCAAGAAAGCCAAGACTGTCAGCAGCGAGGACGCGCGAGGCGAGCGCCTCAAAGCGGCGCGATGCGCGATTGACTGCGAACATGGGGCTCTCGCGAAGAAAGGCGTCGATGCGCATAGTGATTGGAGTTAGTTTAGCACTTCAACTATTCACGATGATACAAAATCGTTGTTGCGCAGCATGATCTTCAACGGCGATGCTCTAACTGAGCAATTCAATGCGCCAATTCCAATTGATTCATCTTCGCCGAGCCGTGTGGCTCCTGCTGTTTATGGGAGTTCTGCGCGCTGCTTTTGCGCAAAACGCACCTGCCGCGTCGGCAACACCTGTGAAGGGGAAGACTGAAACCATGGTGGTGCTGGGCACGGCGACGCCCGTGCCGCTGGCTGAGTCGCAACGGTCCGTGGAAGTTTTGCCGGTGAAGGGACAAACGCTGGCCGCAGAGTCGCCTCAGGATCTTCTGCGTCAGGATTCCTCGGTATTTCTTGAGGAGCGCGGCGCGGGCGGTGGGCAGGCGGACCTGGTGCTGCGTGGAGGAAGCTTTGAGCAGACGCTTGTGCTGCTGAATGGATTTCGCGTCAACGACGCGCAGACTTCGCATCACAATCTCGATCTGCCGGTTCCACTGGAGGCGATGGACTCAATCCAGGTACTGGAGGGCGCGGGATCAACTTTGCACGGCGTGGATGCTCTGAGCGGGGTGGTTGATTTTTTGACGGCGGCACCGGATCACGATTCGATTTCACTGCGGGGCGGCGAAGGCAGCTTCGAGTCGAATGAGGAGATGCTTCTGGCGGGGGCGACGCGCGGGCGATGGAGCGGACGCATGACCGCGGAGCGCAATTTTTCCGAGGGGTTCATGACCGATCGTGATTACCGTAATGAGGACACATCGGCGGAATCCTGGGTAGGTTCGCGGCTGGGCGTGAGCGATTTGCTTTTTGCCGTGAGTGACAGGTCGTTTGGGGCGAACCAGTTTTACGGGGATTACCCTTCGTGGGAGCGGACGAAGGGATGGTTCGGCGGAGTACGGCAAGATCTGGGTGCCGAGACGGAGGCGGCGTTCGCATACCGGCGACATACGGATGAGTTCGTGCTGTTCCGCGACGATCCGGCGATCTACGAGAACAACCATGTTGATGGGTCGTGGCAGGGGTCGTTGCGGCGCACCGAGAATCTGCCTGCAGGATCGCTCCTGTTGATGGGGCTGGAGGCCGACGGCGACAGCATTCACAGCAACAATTTGGGCCTGCATGCGAGGAATCGCGGCGCTGGATACGTGGACGTGGACTTGCGGCCGGCGAAGAAGCGCTGGAGCTTGTCGGTGGGGGCACGGGAGGAGATATTTTCGGGAGGAGCACAGGCTGTGTTTTCCCCGGAACTGGCGGGAAGTTTTCGCGTGGCGAGCAGCCTGAAGTTGCGCGCGACTGGAGGGTATGGATTCAGGATTCCGACATACACAGATCTTTACTACTCCGATCCATCGACGCTGGGAAATGCGAGCCTGAAACCAGAGTCGGCATTGACCGGGGATGGCGGCGCGGACTGGACGCCGTCGGCGAAGATAATGATTTCGGCGACGGGATTCTATTCGCAGCAGCACGACACGATCGACTATGTGAAAAGCGCGACGCCGAATGCGTATCTTCCGGCGGGATGCCCGGAGAACATCTGGTGTGCGGATAACCTGAATGGGCTGCACTTTGCCGGCGTCGAGACGAGCTTCACCTGGATTCCAAAGAAATCGCAGACGGTGCGAATCGAATGGACGGCTTTGCATGGGGCGCAGACCGCGTTGCACGGGCTGGAGTCGGAGTATGTTTTCAATTATCCCGTCGAAAACATTCATGCGTCGTGGACGTGGGCGTTGGGACATGACATGGTCCTGACAAACGCGGTGCAGGTGGCGCAACGATATCAACAGACGGTGTACCCGGTCTGGAACGCTACCTTGACGCGCGATACCTGGAAGGTGAGGCCGTATCTGCGGCTCATGAATGCGAGCAACACCGGCTACCAGGAGATCACGGGCGTAAATATGCCGCCGCGGACGATCATGGGCGGGGTTGCGGTGCAGTTGGGGAGATAGTGGCCGCGCAGAAGGAATTTTCTTGCATTACGCGGGCCTGATTCTGTTCAATTGATGGCGTACCTCGGCAGCCCGCGACGGAATCCCAAACAGCGGGCTCTACCTGTTTTCTCCAGCTCTTGAGAGATTGCGGATGGAGGCGTATCAGAGCACCTGGGAATGGTGTCTGCTCGCGCGCCTCGCGTTGCGCCGCTATTTCCTCCACTCCACGCAATTCCACACAAAGGAGATGAGCTATGAGCCAAGCAGAAAATCACCACAAGATCAACTACATCGAATTCGCGGCGACGGATGTGGCGCGAGCGAAGCAGTTTTATGCGGCCGCATTCGGCTGGAGTTTTGAGGATTGGGGACCCGACTACATCGGCTTTGAAGCAGCGACGGCCGGCGTTCACGGCGGGTTTCGCACAGCCAAGCCTGAAGAGACTCGAGGCGACGCGGCGCCGCTGGTAGTGCTTTACTCCACGGATTTGAGGGCGACGGAGAAGGCGATTGTTGCCGCGGGCGGCAAGATTGTGGTGCCGACGTTCGAATATCCCGGCGGGCGGCGATTCCATTTCTCCGATGGAGTGGGAAACGTGCTCGCTGTCTGGTCGGAGTGACAGAGGCAGGGAGTAGTGGCTCCGCGTCTTGCGCAGATCGCAATGGCGTTGGGGGCGGAGCCACCGAACGCTGAACGCGCCTAGGCCAGATGCTGCTTGAGAAACTCGAGCGATCGCTGGCGAGCTTCCTTGGCTGCAGCGGCGTTGTAACTCGGGCGCGGGTCGCAGTTGAAAGCGTGACCTGCGTCGTACCAGAAGATTTCAACGTCAGGGTGCGCGGAGTGGACCTTCTCGACTTCGGCGGCGGGAATGTGCGTGTCCTGACTGCCGAAGTGAAGCATGACAGGGCAATTGGGCTTTTCTCCCGCGTAGTTGCCGATGCGACCGCCGTAATAGCCGACGGCCGCGGCCAGTGAAAGGCGCGTGGCGGAGAGCCAGGCAATGGTGCCACCGAGGCAATAACCGATGACGCCGACCTTCTTGTGTGTTGCCCCGGCGGCATAGTCGATGGCTGCCGCAACATCGACGATCGCTTTGTCGACATCGAATTTTGGGAATAGGCTCATCGCGGTCTGCATGCCGGCCGGATCGTAGCCAAGCTCGACGCCGGGCTGGATGCGGTCAAAGAGCGCGGGGGCGACGGCGAGGAAGCCATCGCGCGCCCAGCCGTCGGCAACGGAGCGGATGTGGGCGTTGACGCCAAAGATCTCTTGCACAACGACCAGCCCGGCGATTGGCTCGCCTGCGGGACGGGCGACATAAGCACCGAACGAGTGGCCGTCAGCGGCGCGCAGAGTTACAGAATCACCCATGGAGGAATCTCCTCAAGAGATTCCAGTATCCATTGCGGGCGCGAGAGCGATCAAGCGGCGACCACAAAGAGCTCAGAGATGGAGTTGAGGATCGCGCCGTCCCACCCTTTTCGCCTGCTTAAGCAGTCGAAAGGATGGGGCAACGAGGAATGGTGAGTGAGCGCGCGAAGGCATTGACTAGTTCACGCGCGGTGGAAGCTGGCGCGGCTTGCGCGGGCCGAGGTCTTCGCGCACGAGCGTGAGGCCGAGGAGAAGGCGCTCAAAGCTATCGGAAAGGCGAGCGAAGAGCGGCGCTTCCTGCTCGTACTCGAATAGATTGAACTGGCTGACGATGAAGTAGCTTTGCTTGCCGGCGCGGATAAGCTCTTCGATGCTGGGCTGGTAACGACGCTGACGGCGGCTCGAGCTGCTGACCTCTGGGTACATGCCGGCGACGAAGAGAGCATAGTCGCCGATGTATTTGCGCAGTGCGCGCTCGGCATCGAAGGAAGCAGCAGAGCCGTGAATGGGATCGGCAGCGCGCTCCATTTCTTCGAGCTGCTCAATGGGGCGGCCTTTCGCGTCGCGGATGCTGTAGAGCTTGTCGGCCTGGGAGAACTCGCAGAGGATGTGGGCGACATAGGCGGTGAGGTCGGGATCGTGCAGGCCTAGTTTGCCTTCATATGTGTTGCGCACAATCTGCTGGAAGAAGGGTTCGAGCGGATGAGGCTGGGCTTGCATACACACCTCCCAAGCGGAGACTCGCGATGAAGCGATCTCCCGTTGCCGAAGCGGCTGCGTGCGAGCAGCCGAGTTCGCTGCCATGTAGCCGCTGCTGTTCCGTTTAATGCTGCACGGGGAAGACGCCAGCGGCGGCTCAATTCATGAATCTTTAACACTGAGCTTATCGGAAGAGTTGCGTTTGGCAAGAGGAGGAACCAACTTTGTTGGCAGAGAAGGGGTCCGATTGCGAACGGAGCCGATGGCTGTGAGACGCACGACTTCGCAATATCCCCGGTCCCCAAATGCGAGGGACCGGGGGCACCCAAGTTCACTGCATTGATTTCAGACCGTGGCTGGAGTGCGCTGTTCGAGCTCGGCGAGGCGCTTGGCAAGCAGGGATTCGAGCTTGACCAGAGCGGCGGAGAAGCTCTCGATGCCTTCGGTGAGCTTATCGCTGGCCATGCGATTGGCAGTGTGCATACGATCGAAGGTGGCCTTATCCATGATGATTTTTTCGATCGACAAGGATTTTGCGTTGGCGGGATCGAGCTTGCGCGGCAGATCGGCCTGTGAGGATTCAAGCTCGGCGAGGAATTGCGGCGAGATGGTGAGCAGGTCGCAGCCGGCGAGCTCGGTGATTTCGCCGATGTTGCGGAAGCTGGCACCCATGACGACGGTCTTGTATCCGAATTTCTTGAAGTAGTTGTAGATGCGCGTGACCGACTGCACGCCGGGATCGTCAGCGCCCTGGTAGTCCTTGCCGGTGTCTTTCTTGTACCAGTCAAGGATGCGGCCGACGAAGGGCGAGATGAGGGTGACGCCGGCGTCGGCGGCGGCGGCGGCTTGATGTATGCCGAAGAGGAGCGTCATGTTGCAGTGGATGCCATCCTTCTCGAGGAGTTCGGCGGCTTGGAAGCCTTCCCACGTTGAGGCGAGCTTGATGAGCACGCGGTCGCGGCCGATGCCCTCTTTGCGATACATCTCGATGATGTCGCGCGCCATTTCGACGGACTTTGCCGTGTCGTAGGAGAGACGCGCATCCACTTCAGTGGAGACGCGGCCGGGGATAATGGCGAGGATCTTTTTGCCGAAGGCCACGGCCAGCCGCTTAAAGGCCAGGTTGGCGACGGCCTGGTCGGTTGCGCCTTCGCCGAGCTCATCGCGCGCGTCCTTCAGCACGCCATCCACGATGGGCTGATACTGCGGCATCTGCGCGGCGGCGGTGATGAGGGACGGGTTGGTGGTCGCGTCCTGGGGATGAAACTTCTCCATCGCTTCCATATCGCCGGTGTCGGCGACGACGACGGTGAACTTGCGCAATTGTTCCAGTAGATTTGGCATGATTCCTCCAGCGGGGAAGCGGGGATTCGACTCGTTTCCTACGCGACCAGTGTAACTCTTCTTCTTTAAGATGCGCTGAATGCGGGGTGGGTGCGCCGCAGACGGGCTAGTCCGATTCAACGGTGTTTGCAAGGACGCCGAGACCGGGAATGGAGACTTCGACACGGTCGCCGGGCGTGAGCGGAGCGATGCCAGAAGGCGTTCCGGTGAGCAGCAGGTCGCCGGGCTCGAGCGTGAAGATGGACGTGATGAAGGCGAGGAGCTCACGCATCGAAAAGATGAAATCGAGCGTGGAGGCGTGCTGGCGGACTTCGCCGTTGAGGCGCGTTTCGATGTTGAGGCCGGCGTCGAGGTCGAGCTCATCGCTGACGATGGGGCCGATGGGGCAGAAGGTGTCAAAGCCTTTGGCGCGGGTCCACTGATCGTCTTTCTTTTGCAGGTCGCGAGCGGTGACGTCATTGGCCAGCGTGAAGCCACGCACGACGTCGCGCCAGTTGGCATCCGGCTCGAGGTTGCGCGCGCGGCGGCCGATTACGACGGCGAGCTCGCCTTCGAAGTCCACACGCTCTGAGACGGCGGGCATGCGGATGACGCCACCGGGCGCAAGCAGCGACGAAGGCGGCTTGAGGAAGATCAGAGGTTCCGTCGGCATCTCATTGCCGAGCTCGCGGACGTGGGCGCGGTAGTTGCGACCGACGCAGACAATTTTGGATGGCGTTACGGGCGGGAGGAGTTCGGCGGCGGAGAGCGGCATAGGCTGCAATCCCATGGCGGCTGTGCGTCCGTACTTGAGGCGGAATGCGAGATCTTCTTCGGGCGACTGCACAATGTCCGAGATCCACAACTCACCATTGCGGTCTTCTACCGATCCGTAGTGAGTTTGGCCGTTGAGATTGAAGCGGCAATACTTCATTGAGGAGACTGCCTCCAGCAGAAGTTTCTCATCCCGAGTTCGGTGTTCACTACATCGAACCTTTTCCAGCGCGCAATTTTCAAAACAAGTTGTTTGATTTCAATGACTTGACGAGCAAGCGCGCGACGTGAGTCTTTTATGCTCACTCGCGTTGATTCTAAAAGGGTTGTTGGGCACAAATGCGACGCAATTTGGCGCATTTCTGCGATGGTTTTGAAGTCGGTTTGTTGATTCTAAACGAGTTAAATGGCGAAAATCAGGCGAAACATCCCCAATTTTTTTATTTAATAATTTCGGAGAAGGCAGCGGAGTTAGCGGAGCTGGCGGAGTTAGGCGTGCGCGGTCGAAGGCCGGGCGGTCTTCCATTCTGGGACGCAGGTTGGCCTCTGGCGGCGACGCCGCCGCCAGTACAGCCGGGCAGGAGCCCGGCGGTACAAAAGCGCCGCAGATGGTTTCGCGATGCCGGAAGTGGTTTCTCATACAACTTCAAGGATAGCGAATGGCGAGAAATAATCGGCAAACTTGGGGAAGAAATGTTGCGTAGTCTTCTCAATGGTTTGCGCAGAAAAGGGACAAGGACGGGGCTTGACAACGGGCGGCGCCGCCACCTGGTCCAGCGGAATCGTACCGAGGCGGTTTGAGGGAGGATCATCATCATCCAAGGCGAAAGCGGGCCGGAGTATTCATCAACCAGTCATTGGCGGGTTAACAGTGACGCGACCGGACCCCAAGAAATCTCCAAGCGGCATAAACTGAGATGACCCACGTAGACGGCATGGATGGTCTACATCGGCGGACCCGGTCGGACGATCATTATGCGGGAGAAAGAAACATGAGCAGAGTTTGGTTCATTACCGGTGCCGGGCGCGGCATGGGCGTGGACATCGCAAAGGCGGCGCTGGCGGCAGGCAACGAAGTAGTCGCCACCGGTCGCAGTACTGACAAGGTGGCCGAGGCTTTGGGAGAATCCGGCAATCTGCTCATCGTGAAGCTGGACATTACCAAACCCGCTGACGCTGAATCCGCCGCTAGAGCGGCTGTGGAGAAGTTTGGCCGCATCGATGTGCTGGTCAACAATGCCGCAAACTTTTATGCGGGCTTTTTTGAAGAGCTGACGCCGGAGCAGATGGAGCGGCAGATAACAACCAGTCTTATCGGCCCCATGAACGTGACCCGTGCCGTTCTGCCGGTCATGCGTAAGCAGCGTTCGGGCCTGATCATCACGATCTCCTCCACGGCGGGTCTGACCGGTTTTGAATTCGGAACCGCCTACGCGGCGTCGAAGTTCGGCCTTGAGGGCTGGATGCAGTCGCTGCAACCCGAAGTGGAACCTTTTGGCATCGATACGATCATCGTCAATCCGGGCTTTTTTCGCACCGAGCTTCTCACCGAGGAATCAACCAATTTCGCAGAGGGCACCATTGCGGACTACAACGAGCGCAGAGCAAAGCAAATGGAGTTTTGGAAAAGCCACAATGGCCAGCAGGCGGGCGATCCCGCCAAGCTGGCACAGGCGTTGATCACGATTTCAAGTCAGGAAAAACCACCGCGCCGTTTTATTGCAGGCGCAGATGCGGTCGAGACGGCAGAGAAGGCGGCTTCAACGCTTCAGCAGCAGACCGACGCCTATCGTGAGCTTTCTTCCTCCCTCGCATACCCGTAGAGCCGCCCTTTTCTGTTCAAGAGCGGCGGAGCGAACAGGGCGCTTTCCGGGACGGGCTCATCTGCACTCGGCCGGGTCACTCCCGTCCCACCGGCGGAGTTTCGGCCGGATGGTCGCCATCCGTCAATTGCTCATTGGGTAAATGGCTTATCGCTTGGCGCAGGGTCCAGCGGGAAGCACCTACACGATCGCAGAGCGTGAACAGACCCTAGGGAGCGGGGACCGTATCCGATGCCTCGTTGGAGCGAGCGCTCTCACGGCCGCCCTGATCGATGGCGGTGACAGCGTAGATGTAGGTGTGGCCGGGCTTTACGTTTGAATCATGAAAGCCGGGACCGACGACGGGTTGGGCGGGAGAGATGCGCCGCCAGGCGGAGCCGGCTGCGTCGGAATCACGACGATAGACGATGTAACCGGCGAGATCGGCCTCGGTGCCGGGGAGCCAACTGAGGTCGATGGCGGGACCGGAGTTGTTTTCGCCTGCGGTCGCCACCGCGGCGAGGCCTTTTGGCACGCTGGGGGGAAAGATATTGATGGCCTCGATGCGCAGAGGAGGGGAGAGTGGACCGGCGAGCTCGAGTGTTGAGCCGCCGATGGCGACGCGGGCGACACGCTGGGCGCGATAGTCGTAGGTTTCGCCGAAGCGGATGTTGTTGTCGAGAGCGCGATCGGAGTGAGCGGCGGGTTCGACAAGGAGCGATTGCTCGAGTGGTTCGGGGGGCTGCGCCAATGGGCCTTGTTCGGATTTCTTCACGGGCGGCGAGAGGAGCCTGCGGACAAGACGGATGGCGACGAGCGATGAGTCGGATGGAACAGGCGACCAGCGCAGGACCACGCCGTCTTTGCGCATCTCAGCGGTTAGGTTTTCGACGGCGAGAGGCGCTTCTCCGGCCAGAGTCTCGGCGCTGTTCGAGAGTCCGGCCGAGCGGCCTTTGCGATTGACGAGCTCGACGGAATAGGTGAGCACGCGCGGCGAGCCAGCGGCGAGTTCGGGAGAAAGCGTGTCATTGAAAGTCGCGCTTGTTCCGGGAGCGAATTCGATCGTTGCGGCAATGGAGCATTTTGGGTCGGCGGTCTGATTGCGGCAGACATGGACGGCGATGTTGCCTTTGAGCAGGACTTTGTCAGTGGTTTTTGTGGGCATGGTCCAAGCAAGCGCGACCTGTGGGCCGGTGCGGACTGCCGAGAGATCGGTGACGGGAACGGGAAGATTGAGAGAGGGCGGCAGAGGAGCGCCGGGCATTCCGCAGCCGGCGAGGGCCAGGAGGCCCGCGAGGATTATTGGCACGCACCCGTCTCTCCCTGGTCCCCAAATGCGAGGGACCAGGGGCACCCATTGACGTGTACTTGCGGATGGCATGGCGCTTTCAGTCTAAAGGAGCGACTTGGCCACGCGCGCAAAAGGGTCCCTGGATTGGTGCTTGATGCGGAAACAGATTGACTGCGTGAAGAGCGCTTGGGAAGATTGAGTGTCGAGCAGACTACCCTATATATGATGCGTAGCCGGCGCTGTGGCAGGATTGCGGGGCCGGAGCGACGAAATCGGCGGCAATCCATCGATCCAGGCAAGTTCACCAGGACAAGTGGGCGTGCGAAAAAGGAAAAAGGAGACCAGTGACGTTTTTTAGGGATTATCTGCGGGACCTCAAAGTGTTGCACGATCCAAGATTCGACGAGACTGACGAGGATTTCCTAGTGCAGGCGCTGCTGCAGGCGCGGATGAACCGGTCCACGACGAACATCGTGATCAAGGCGGGTTTTTTCGGAAAAATGGATCTGGAGCGAGAGCTGAAGACGCCGAAAGCGCAGGAAGCTTTGCACTTTGTGGCGGGGTTTCTTGGTTACACGGTTAAAACACCGATCACGTATGGGAAAGAGATCGAAAGATTCAAGGCGTACTTTACGTCGGGGTTCGCCAGCAACAACTCGAAACACGAACGACTGCGGCGGGGACTGCGTGAGAGCTACTTTGACGCGACTCTGGAGAGCCTGGAAACAACGGAGACGGTAGGCGCGCTGTTCGATATGGCCCAGATGAAAGAGATTGTGTAATAGCCTGTGCGCGCGGTCAGGATGATTCGCGTTGAAGTTTGCGATGAGTTGCGCGGATCAAAGCTTGCGCAGGTTGGCAAACTTTTCCATCAGCTTCTTCATTCCGTGGTGGACGAAGAGCACGGTGAGCTTGGCGTCTTCGCCGTCGCCCTCGCGCAGAAGCACCGTTCCCTCACCATATTTTGAATGCATTACGCGCTGGCCTTTTCTGAGGCCGGACGCGCCGTTGGGCGTGGGAATGTCCATGGTGGGGCGGGCGTCCCTCCCCGGTCTCAGATTCGAGACCGGGGGCACCCCTTTAGCGAGGGCGCCGGATTTTCCACCAAAGAAGCGGGCGATGTTGTCGACGCTGTGGCGCTCCGGCGCTTGCGGCGGTGCTCCCGCACTCCCACCTTTTGGATGAGGGCTGCGGCTCGGTGAAAATTCCGGTGCGGCGGCGTGGGAAATTTCCTGGCTCTCATCTTCGTAGTTGAAGTGCGCGGGTTCGGAGCCGGCGCGCTGAAAA